>CAIYWM010000874.1 GCA_903929895.1 uncultured Alphaproteobacteria bacterium | reverse complement strand
CCGACCGTCAACATCACCGCGACCTATCCCGGCGCGTCCGCCGAGGTGATCGCCGAGACGGTCGCCACGCCGATCGAGCTCGAGGTCAACGGCGTCGACGACATGCTCTACATCCAGTCGCAGTCGACCGGTGACGGCCGCCTGTCGATCAACGTCGTGTTCAAGCCGGGGGTCGACATCGACCAGGCCCAGGTGCTCGTGCAGAACCGCGTCGCGGTCGCCCAGCCGCGCCTGCCCGAGGACGTGCAGCGCCTCGGCATCGTCGTCCGCAAGGCCTCGCCCGACCTGATGATGGTCGTTCACATGGTCTCGCCGGACGGCAGCCGCGACCAGCAGTACATCTCCAACTACGCCACGCTCTACGTGAAGGACGTGCTGACCCGCGTCGACGGCGTCGGCAACGTGTTGGTGTTCGGCGGCCGCGACTACTCGATGCGCATCTGGCTAGACCCGGCGAGGGTCGCGGCGCGCAATCTCACGGCCGGCGAAGTCGTGCTGGCGCTGCGGGCGGCCAACCTCCAGGTCGCCGCCGGTGCGGTCAACCAGGCGCCGGCGGTGTCGCCGGGCGGCTTCACCCTGTCGGTGCGCACCCTGGGACGCCTGAGCTCGCCCGAGCAGTTCGAGAACATCGTGATCCGCGCCGAGCCGGACGGTTCGGTGACGCGCCTGCGCGACATCGCGCGCGTCGAACTGGGTGCGCAGGACTACACGCTGAACGCCTATCTCAACAACAAGACGGCCACCGCGCTCGGCATCTTCCAGCGTCCCGGGTCCAACGCGCTCTCCACCTCGGACGCGATCATCGCCGAGATGGAGCGGCTGAAGAAGAGCTTCCCGACCGGTCTCGACTACACGATCGTCTACAATCCCACGACCTTCATCCAGGCCTCGGTCGACGCCGTCATCACGACGCTGTTCGAGGCCGTGATCCTGGTCGTCGTGGTCGTGATCCTGTTCCTGCAAACCTGGCGCGCGGCGATCATCCCGATCCTCGCCATCCCGGTCTCGCTGATCGGCTCGTTCGCCGTGATGGCCGCGGTGGGAATCTCCTTCAACACCCTGTCGCTGTTCGGCCTGGTGCTGGCGATCGGCATCGTGGTCGACGACGCCATCGTCGTGGTCGAGAACGTCGAGCGCTACCTGACGCAGGGAATGTCGCCCAAGGAGGCGGCGCACAAGACGATGGACGAGGTCGGCGGCGCGCTGATCGCGATCTCGCTGGTGCTGATCGCAGTGTTCCTGCCGACCGCCTTCATCACCGGCCTGCAGGGCACCTTCTACAAGCAGTTCGCCATCACCATCGCGGCCTCGACTGCGATCTCGGCCTTCGTGTCGCTCACGCTCTCGCCCGCGATGGCGGCGCTGCTGCTGAAGTCGCATGCCCTGTCACATGTCGAGAAGCCCAAGCCCGGGCTGCTGGATCGCCTCGCCTGGCCGATCCACTGGTTCTTCGGCCTGTTCAACCGCGGCTTCGAGGCGCTGTCCAACTTCTACGGGCGCATGACGGCGCGGGTGATCCGCATGGGCGTCATCATGCTGGTGATCTATGCCGGCCTCCTGGCGGTCACCCAGCACCTCCTGGTGTCGACTCCGACCGGCCTGGTGCCGCAGCTCGACCGCTCCTACCTGATCGCGGCCATGCAGCTTCCCGCCGGCTCGACGCTCGAGCGGTCGGACGCGCTGGTGCGCAAGGCGAGCGAAATCATCCTGTCGCGCCCCGGTGTCGCCAATGCCGTCTCGTTCGTCGGTTTCGACGGCGCGACGTTCACAAACGCGCCCAACACCGGCGTGATCTTCGTCACCCTGAAGCCGTTCAAGGAGCGGCCGGGCATCACCAAGGACATGATCCTGGCCGATCTGCGTGGGCAGATGTTCGCGTTGCGCGAAGCCTTCGTGTTCGTCCTGGAACCGCCCTCCGTGCCCGGCATCGGTACCGGCGGCGGCCTCAAGGGCTACGTCCAGGACCGGGCCTCGCGCGGGCTGACGGCCCTCGAAGGCGCCACCTGGGCCCTCGCCGGCGCGGCCGGACAGACGCCCGGCCTCACCCAGGCGTTCACGCTCTACAACACGCGTACGCCGCAGATCTTCGCCGACATCGACCGGACCAAGGCGGAGCAGCTCGGCGTACCGATCGCCCGCGTGTTCGAGACCCTGTCGGCCTACATGGGCTCGGCCTACGTCAACGACTTCAACCTCCTCGGCCGCACCTACCGCGTGACGGTGCAGGCCGACGATCCCTATCGCCTCACCCTGCGCGACGTCGAGACCCTCAAGACGCGCAGCGTGAGCGGCGAGATGGTCCCGATCGGCGCCGTCGCGACCTTCGAGGACATCACCGGTCCCTACCGTGTGGCCCGCTACAATCTCTATCCGGCGGCCGAGGTGCAGGTCGCACTGCAGCGCGGCTACTCCTCGGGGCAGGGCATCGCCACGATGGAAGCGCTGGCGGAGAAGGTGCTGCCGTCGGGCTTCGGCTTCGAATGGACCGAGATCGCGCTGCAGGAGAAGCTGGCCGGCAACACCGCGATCCTGGCCTTCGGCCTCGCGGTGCTGTTCGTGTTCCTGCTGCTGGCAGCGCTCTACGAGAGCTGGCTGCTGCCGCTGGCCGTCATCCTGATCGTGCCGATGTGCATCCTCGCGGCCATGATCGGCGTGAACATCCGCGGCCTCGACCGCAACGTCCTGGTCGAGATCGGGCTGGTGGTGCTGGTCGGTCTTGCGGCCAAGAACGCCATCCTAATCGTGGAGTTCGCCAAGCAGGCGCACGAAGCGGGCATGACCCGCTTCGACGCGGCGGTCACCGCGTCCAAGACGCGCCTGCGTCCCATCCTGATGACCTCGCTGGCCTTCATCCTGGGCGTGGTGCCACTGGTCATCAGCACCGGCGCCGGCGCGGAGATGCGCCAGTCGCTGGGCACCGCGGTGTTCTCCGGCATGCTGGGCGTGACGATCTTCGGCCTGATCTTCACGCCGGTCTTCTACGTGCTGAGCGTCGGCCTGGCCGAACTGCGCTTCAAGTGGCGCAAGCAGGACATCAAGCCGGAGTTCAAGCCGGAATAGGTCTCGGCGCAGGTGGCGGGCGCATCAGGGCGAACGTCACCTGCACCAGACCGGCGGTGAGGCCCAGCGCGACGCCGAGGCGCCAGGCGAGGTCGTAGGAGCCCAGCGCGTCGAACAGCAGGCCGCCGCCCAGGGCGCCCGCGAAGCTGCCGACCTGGTGGCTCATGAAGGCGACGCCCTGGATCATCGCCTGCCAGCGCAGGCCGAACATCTCGACCACCGATCCAGCGACCAGCGGGCCGACGCCCAGCCAGAGGAATCCCATCGCCGAGGCGAAGACCAGGGTGCTGGCCGGCGTCGGCGGCATCACGAAGTAGCAGGCGAGCACGATCGAGCGGGCGATGTAGAT
>CAIYWM010000873.1 GCA_903929895.1 uncultured Alphaproteobacteria bacterium | reverse complement strand
CAGTCGCCTCGATCCGACGCTGGTCTCCGACCATCTGTCCTGGAGCCTGGCGGACGGCCGCTATTTCAACGATCTGCTGCCGTTGCCCTACACCGAGGAGGCGCTCCAGGTCGTCGAGCGCAATGTCCACCGGCTGCAGGAGCGGCTGGGGCGGCAGGTTCTGGTCGAGAACCCGTCCTGCTATCTGGCGTTCGCGCATTCGACTTTGTCCGAGCCGGAATTCCTGGCCGAGCTCGCCCGTCGAACCGGTTGCGGGCTGTTGCTCGACGCCAACAACATCGCGGTCACGGCACATAATCTGCGGCTCGATGCCCGAGCGTGGCTCCAGCAGCTGCCGTCGGCGGCGATTGGCCAGTATCACCTGGCCGGCCACGCCGTGAACGATGCGGACGGCGAGCCGGTCCTGATCGACGATCACGGCAGTCGGGTCGGTGAGGGCGTGTGGAGCTTGTTCGGCGAGATCGTTCGCCGCTACGGGCCGCGCCCGACTCTGGTCGAATGGGACACCGATCTTCCTTCTCTCGACGTGCTGCTCGACGAGGCGCGGCGGGCAGGTCGAGCGCTCGGCGTCGAGGCTGAGACCGATGCTCGCGCTGCGTGAACTGCAGGCGGGCTTCGCAGCACATCTGAAGGGCGAGGACCGTCCCGACCTCGCCGAGGCCGTCGTGGGCGACACGATCTCCGCCGCGGCGCGCCTGCGCATCCATCGCCATCACATGCGGCGGAGCCTGGTGGGAGCACTCGCATCGACATTCCCGACCGTGCAGGCAATTGTCGGCGAGGCGTTCTTCCGGACCATGGCAGAGAGATTCGTCCTGCGTGAGCTGCCGGCGCAACCGGTGCTGGCCGAGTACGGGGCGGGCTTCCCGGCCTTCGTCTCGGGCTACGGGCCGGCGGTGGCGCTGCCCTACCTCGCCGACATGGCCAAGCTCGATTGTGCCCTCAACCTGGCTTTCCATGCGCCGCTGGAGGACAGGCTGACCGCTTCCGGCCTCGCCGACGTGCCCGCCGAACACCTGTTCGACCTCAAGCCGGCTTTGGCAGCCGGTTCGACCCTGTTGCAGTCGGCTTACCCGATCGACCGGATCTGGCATGCCTCCCAGCCCGGCGCGACAGTCGGAACTGTTTCCCTGGAGGAAGGGCCGGCATCGGTATTGGTCCTGCGCCGGCCCGACGATGCCGCCTTCGCAAGCGTGAACGCGGCGGAACAGGCCTTCCTCGCGGCGATCGTCGAGGGATCAAGTCTGGGCGAAGCGGCCCAAGCCGCAGTCTTCGTCGAACCTGCCGCCGATCCGTCCAGGATCTTTGCCAGACTGCTGGCTTTGGAGGCATTTGCTGCGTTGCAGCATGTGCGCTGACGAGGCGCCTAAAAAGCCTCGAAACTTTGGGAATATTACAACCGCTGTAATTGCTGCGCTGCACGGCTGAATCGGTCGGCGGCCCCGAAACGTTCTTGCTCCGGGAAGGCCCATCCCTATACTCCGCGCGCTTCGAAAAGGGTCCGCCTTTCCCAGGCGGACTGTCGTGGCTTCGAGTGGAGTTGCCGACGATGTCGATTACGTTGCCGCAGAATTATCGGCCGACAGAACGTGAAGCTTTCATGAATCCGATGCAGCAGGAGTACTTCCGGCAGAAGCTGCTGAAGTGGAAGGATGAGCTGATCGAGGAATCCAATCAGACGCTCCAGAACATGCAGGAAGAGAGTCTGGCGCAGCCCGATCTTGCCGATCGCGCGACCGCCGAGACCGACCGCTCGCTGGAACTGCGGACGAGGGATCGTTTCCGCAAGCTGATCTCGAAGATCGACCAGGCGGTCAAGTCGATCGACGAAGGGACCTACGGCTACTGCGAGGAGACCGGCGAGCCGATCTCGCTGAAGCGTCTCGAGGCCCGACCGATCGCAACCTTGTCGGTCGAGGCGCAGGAGCGCCACGAACGCATGGAGCGCACCCGCCGCGACGAAGGTAACGACTGAGGAAACAAAAAGGCCCGCATGAAGCGGGCCTTTTCTTTTCTTGGGTGTGTGTCGTCGACGTAGCTCTCAGGCCCTGGCTTCGTCCTGCATGGCCTGGCGGTTGAGTGCACGGCCCGCCTGGCCGCCGCCCGGCTTGCCGTCGCGCCAGGCGAAGGCGCCGTTGCAGATCACCGTGTCGATGCCCCGGGCCGGCGAGATCGGTTTCTCGAAGGTGGCCGTGTCGATCACCGTCGCCGGATCGAAGACGCAGAGATCGGCGTAGAAGCCGGTCTTCACCTCGCCGCGCTTGGCGAGATGGAAGCGCTGTGCCGAATAGGACGTCATGCGACGCACCGCGTCTTCGAGCGGGAAGAGCCCGAGGTCACGCGAGTAGTGGCCGAGGACGCGCGGGAAGGTGCCCCACAGGCGCGGGTGCGGATGGGCGTCGAAGGGGATGCCGTCCGAGCCGATCATCGCGCCGGGATGGGACATCGCGGCCTGCACGTCCTTTTCGTCCATCATGAAGTAGATGGCGCCGGCGGGCTGGATACGGTCGGCCGCTTCCTTCATCGAGCAGCCCATCTCGTCCGCGATCTCCTTGAGGTCGCGGCCGCTGAGACCCGGGACCTTGTCGGACCAGGTGATCAGCACCTTGTCCGCGCGCTCCAGCATGTCGCTGCGCAGGATCGTCGAGCCGGCGACGTAGGGATAGACGTCGAAGGCGATCTGCTGCTTCTTCATCGCTTCGTTGAAGTGCGGCAGCGTCTCCTTCATGCGCCCGAAGTTTGAGCGGCCCGAGCACTTGTGATGCGAGACGATGATCTCGGCACCGACGCGGCGGCCGATCTCGAAGGTCTCGTCCATCGCCTTCAGGATATGGTCGCCCTCGTCACGCATGTGGGCGGTGTAGACGCCGCCCCAGCGGCCGAGCGGCGCCGCCACTTCGGCCACTTCGTCGGTCGAGGCGTGGCTGGACACAGCATAGAACAGGCCGCTCGACATGCCGATCGCGCCCTGTTCCAGGCTCTGGTCGAGCAGTTCGCGCATCTGCCCGATCTCGCCCGCCGTGGCGACCCGGTTCAGGTCGTCACCCATCGAGTTGATGCGCAACGTGCCGTGGCCGATCAGGAAGGCGCCGTTGATGGCCGGCTTGGCCGCATCGACCTTGCCCGCGAAGGACGCGAAGTCCTTCGAGAGATTCTCCTTCTTCTTGATGATCAAGGACATCCAGTGGCCGACATCGGGCCGGACGTACGGCGCGGCGGAGACGCCGCAATTGCCGCACACCACGGTGGTGACGCCCTGGCTGGCCTTCATCGCCATGGTCGGATTGTCGATCAGGGCGGTGTCGTCATGCGTGTGCACGTCGATGAAGCCCGGCGCCACGACCTTGCCCGTGGCGTCGACCTCGTTGTCGCCGCGGAGCGTGCCCGGCGCCTCGACCGCCACGATGCGATCGCCCTTCACCGCCACGTCGGCGGCGAACAGTTTCTTGCCCGTTCCGTCAGCCACCTGGCCGTTGCGGATGACGATGTCGTAAGTGGCCATGGGGGCTCCTAGGCTTCGTTGCGGCCGAGCCGCATGTCGAGGTCGAACGGGTAGAGCGGGCGCTTGACCCGCTCGTACTTGAACAGCTTGAGGTCGGAGGCGGTGCAGCCGTCGCCGTCGCACATCACGATGTGCTTGGCGATCGGCTCGAAGCCGGCGCGGAAATGCTGGCGCGACTTGATCAGCACGTACTTCTTGCGGCGCGGATCGATGCCGCAATGGGTGAAGACACCGAGATCGTAGGGTTCGGCGCGCTTCTCCGACACGACGATCTGCATCTTGCCGGTGTCGAGCACGGCGGTGCGGCCCATCCGCACCGTGGTGCCCGTTGCCATCGGGCCCGTGACGACGAACTGTCCGTCGGTGATGGCTTTGACCTTGCCGGTGACCTTGAGCGGCTTACCCTTGAGGCCCATGGCCGGCATGTCGATCTTGCCGCCCAGTTCGAGCGTCACTTCGGCGCCGACGCCCGCCTTGATCATCTGCTCGACGCAGGCCGGATCGCAGATCGGGCCGGCGCAGGCATCCTCGAGCTCCTGCTTCATGGCCTCCTCGATGACGCTCATCACGTCCTGGGTGCCGCCCGAGGCGGTGTTGTCGCCATGGTCGGCCATGACGACGGGGTAATCGGTGTAGCCCTTGGCGCGCCCGACCTGGACCGAGAGCGGCTCGGGATGGAAGAGGAAGCCTTCGCGCTTTTCCCAGGCCGTATCGAGGATCCGGTTGAGCAGGATCTCGCCCTCGGCCGTCCGCTTGTCGCAGACGATGACCGAGGAGAGGGCGAGGTGGGGAATGTCGGCCAGCGGAAAGCCGCCGAATACCGAGGCGTTCAGGACCTCGCCGGTATCCTCGGCCTGATTGGCCATGCCCATCAGGGTCTTCATGGGCTCACGCGACGGCGTGTGGACCAGCGAGCTGCTCATGAT
>CAIYWM010000872.1 GCA_903929895.1 uncultured Alphaproteobacteria bacterium | reverse complement strand
TCGAGCCCTTCGATCAGCGTCTTGTTGATCGGATACATGCCGGTGTGGCCGTAGAGGGCGCCGCCGCCCTTGTACTGCCAGGCGCCGGTCACCGCCGGCAGGCAGGTCACGGCATGCATGTTGGCCGCGCCGTTACGGCTGCGGCTGAACCCGTGATGGCAGCGGATGAACGACGCCTTGCTCTGCCCGTAGAGGCGCGCGAAGGACACGATCTCTTCGACGGAGAGGCCGGTGATTTTGGACGCCCATTCCGGCGTGCGCGATGCCACATGTGCGGCCAGCTCGTCCGGCGCGTCGGTGTACTTGCGCAGGTAATCCCAGTCGGCATAGCCCTCCTTGAAGAGGACGTGCATGACGCCGACCGCCAGCGCGCCGTCGGTGCCCGGACGCACCGCGAGATGGATGTCGGCCTGGTCGGCGGTGCCGGTGCGATAGGGATCGACGACGACGAGCTTGGCGCCGCGCTTCTTCGCCTTCATCGCGTGGGTCATCACGTTGACCTGGGTGCTCACGGGATTGCCGCCCCAGATCACCACCAGCTCGGCATGCTCGTCGATCTCGCGCACGTCGGCGCCGCGCTTGGCGCCAACGCCGGCGATCCAGCCGGTGTCGGACAGGGTCACGCAGATGGTCGAGAAATAGCGCGAGTATTTCATCGCGTTGCGCAGGCGGTTGATGCCGTCGCGCTGCACCAGCCCCATCGTGCCGGCATAGTAGTAGGGCCAGATCGTCTCGCTGCCATGCTGGCGGGCCTTGGCGATGAACTGCTCGGCCACGATGTCGAGCGCATCCGTCCACGAAATTTCGGCGAACTGTTTCGAACCCTTCGGGCCGACCCGGCGCAGCGGCTTCATCAGCCGGTCGGGATGGTGGATGCGTTCCGCGTAGCGCGCGACCTTCTCGCAGATCACGCCGGCCGTGTAGTCGTTGCGCATCGAGCCGCGGACGCGGCCGATCCGGGAGTTGCTCAGCCGCTCGACGTCGAGCGCGCAGGTGCTCGTGCAGTCATGCGGGCAGACCGACGGCACAGTGGTCGTGCCCGCCTCCCCGCTCCTGGCGCGGGCGATCGGCGGGTAGGCATGATCGTCGGGGGACATCTGGACGCTCCACGAGAAGTGCCGCAGCATACAGACCGGTCATCGGCCATGAAAGCCGCCTCAGGGAGTGGAAAGTCAGCGTGTTTTCTCAGGCTCGGGTCTCCGTGGGCGCCGTGCGGCGCGCCATCGCCGCCGATGCCGAGGGCATCGCCCGACTTTTCCCCAGCCTCCCGCCCCTCGCTTCGACGAGCGATACGCGGGCGATCTTCCTGATCGACGGCGAAACCGCGCCGCTGGGCGCCGTCCTGCTGGAGCAGGCGGCCGGCCATCTGGCCATCGGTCCCCTGGTGACCGCGTCCGATTGCGAACGTACCGAAGTGGCGCGCGCGCTGATCGCCTTCGCCGAGATGGCAGCGCGTGCGATCGGCCTGCGCGAGGTGCGGCTCGCCGACGGCAGCGTGTCCTCCGATCTCGCCGCCTCTCTCGGCTACCGCGACGGCATGAAGCGCATCCGCGCCGGTAAGCTCGCCCGGATGATCGACCATCTAGAGGCACTGGGCGTGCCACTGTGGCGCGACGGCGCCGCGCCCTTCGATCTCACGCTCTAC
>CAIYWM010000871.1 GCA_903929895.1 uncultured Alphaproteobacteria bacterium | reverse complement strand
GCAGGCCTCTCTGGCTGCTGTTTCCTCACGAAGCCGATTTAGGCGCAGCCATTCTGACGGCATGGAACCCGTTCAACAGGCCTACCAGCAGGCGAGCCAACGCAGTGGCCCAGAAGCACTTTGTCCAGGAGCTTGAGTGGCTCGGGCTGCCGCACACTTGGTCGGAAGGGCTTGGCGTGGATCGGGGAGCGCTGGTCTCGCGTCACGAAGCCGTCACGGTAGCCGGCCGCTACGCCTTCCTGCCGTTCCTCTATGACGAGGCTGCGGCCAGGATCCGGGCGGCGAACAACCAGTTCCTCGATCCGTCTGTGGGCACGTTCTAAGGCGGCTGACCTACGCGCTTTCAGCCCTCACGCCCCGCCGCATCCAGAAGCAGCCTCCATGCTTCTCGATGCCGTCGAAGTGCGATCCTTCGAAGATCTCCAGCGCTGCGGGCATGAGCGCCGGGCTGCTCGAGACGAGGCCGTTGGGCAGCAGTATCTCGTCGGCCCCGCCACCGCCCATCAGATAGCTCATCAACAGATACTGCTCGTTGAAGAAGCGGCTGCGCCAGGCATCCGGGTAGTCGCAGGGAAAGAAGATGTCGTGCAGTCCCCAGATCATGCCAGGCGCAAGTATTGGCAGGATCTCCATGAAGAAGACCGTGACGTCGGAATTCTGGAAGGCCCGGTGCGAGTTGTCGACGAACAGGATCGCGTCTCCGGGTAGATCTGCGAAGAACGTCATCTCGATATCCTCGCACGGAGCGCGGATCACTTGGTCGCAGATCGCATCGACGTCGCGGCGCGGCTGGGGATCGATGGAGACGATCCGGGTTCGCAAGCCATGATCCTGGATCGCGCGGCGCGCAAACTTGGTCGAGTTGCCTGAGCCGACCTCGACATAGATCGAGGGGTTGTTCAGGGCGAGCAACCCATAGAGCGATACCGAGTCGAGGCCGGGGAAGGAGCCGTTGATCCAGCGCGGCGCCGGGTCGTTCTCCGGGGCGCGAACCGGGATCTTCTCGAGACACGGCCGGAACAGCTTGAACCGGGCGAACAGAGCCTTGTAGGCATCAGCCGACTCATAGGCCTTGCGCGTCAACGCCAGGACACCGGGCGACCTGCTCCAGTCCCGCTCCCTGGGAAGGTAGCTGAAGTCAAAGACCACGCGCCGTCGGCGGCGGGATCGTGCCGCGTCGAGCAACCATCGCAGAGTAGACATCGTGCCGTTGTGGCATAAAGCGGAAGCCTGCCCAAATCGCGGCAGCTGGCCTAGACTTGGGGTCCGTGTCGAAATTCCTTCGCTTCCTCAGCCTCCTGGGCTTCCTCGCCGTCGCCGGCGCCGCGGCCTGGCTCTTCCGGATCGACGAGCTGAAGCTCGCGGGGCCGCGAACCGACTATTTCCTCTATCTCGCGGCGCTGCTGGTGGCCGCGCTGCTGGTGGCGCGCTGGCCGCGTCTTTCGGGGACGCTGCTGGTGCTGGCCTGTGTCGAGTTCGCCTGGGGCCTGGGATCGTGGGCCCTGGCGCCGCCCGGCTCGCCCTCGCTGCTGCCGCCGGTCAGCGCCGAGCCGGCGCGCTTCCAGTGGCATCCGCTGCTGCAGGCCGTGCCGGCGCCCGGCCTCGCCTTCACCAGTGCGACGGGGCTCGCCATCCGGCATTCGTCCCAGGGCACGCGTGGTCGCGATCCCGATCCGGCGCGCCTGGCCACTGGTGGCGTGGTGGCGACCTTCGGCGGATCGGCGACCTACGACATCGGCAATGGCGAGGGCGATACCTGGCCCGACCGGCTGGACGAGGCGCTGCGCGACAACGGGCTGGTCGTCGTCAATCACGGCGTGCCGGGCTACACGACGGCCGAGCATGTGCTGCAGACGGCTTTCTATCCCGAGAAGTTCGGCAAGGAACCGCGCTGCGCCGTCTACTTCGTGGGCTGGAACGACCTGCGCAATGCGCACATCCCCGACCTCGACGCCGGCTATGCCGACTTCCACATGCCGAGCCAGGTCGATTCCCTGAAGGTGCGGCGCATCGGCGGCTCCAACGTCACGATCTCCCCGCTGCTCACGGTGCTGGCCCGTCTCGTCGCTGCCGAGGTCGACACGGTGCGCTATGCCAAGGACCCCTATGCGCTGCCGCCCGCGAGCGGGCCCGATCCGGCCGCGGCGGCGATCTTCGAGCGCAATGTCCGGTCGATCTCGGCCATCAACCGCGCGCGCGGCACGCCGACGATCTGGGTCGGGCAGGTCGTCAATCGCGACCGCCTGAAGGGCGACGGGCTCTACGGCTGGCTGCCGCGCGTGCGCGACCGCGACCTCTGGTCCCTGCTGCAGCAGTCCAATACGGTGCTGGAGCGGACGGCACGGGCGATGGGCGATACCTATGTCGCCCTGCCGGTCGATGCGTTCGGCCCGGCCGACTTCGTCGACGAGGGACATTTTTCCGCTGCGGGCGCACGCCGGTTCGCGGCGCTGCTGGCGCCGGTCGTGCGCGAGACTTGCCGCTAGGCGTGCGGGATTCTACTCCTGTCGCCATGGCTTCTCCGTCCCGCGTGATCCTCATCACCGGTGCCTCCTCGGGCATCGGCGCCGCAACCGCCCGCGCGCTGGCCGCGCCCGACACGGCACTGGCCCTGCATGCGCGTCGCAACCGAACCGGCCTCGAGCGGGTCGCCGGCTTCGCCGCCGGCGCCGGCGCGCAAACGCTGATCCTCGAAGGCGATCTCGCCCAGTCCGGCACCGCGGCGCGCCTGGTCGACGACACGGTAAAGGCGTTCGGCCATCTCGACGTGATCGTGAGCAATGCGGGCTTTGCCAACCGCGCGCAGGTCGGCGAGCTCGACCGCGCGGCCTGGGATGCCAGCCAGAACGCCATGACGGCGGCCTTCTTCGAACTGGCGACGGCGGCCAAGCCGTGGCTGGTCAAGGCCGGGCCGGCGGGTCGCCTGGTCGGCGTCTCGTCCTTCGTCGCCCATGCCTTCGCGCGCGGCCTCTTGACCTTTCCGGCCTCGGCCGCGGCCAAGGCCGGCGTCGAGGCCTTCGCCAAGGCCTTCGCCGTCGACATCGCCGGTTCGGGCGCAACGGTGAACTGCGTCGCGCCGGGCTTCATCGAGAAGGATCCCGACGCCCATGCCGCCGTGCCGCGCGCCGGCATGGAGAAGGTGACCCAGTCGATCCCGATGGGCCGCTACGGCAAGCCCGCGGAAGTGGCGGCCCTGATCGCTTTCCTGTGCTCGCCAGCTGCGGGCTACATCACCGGCCAGACGCTGCACGTGAACGGCGGCGTCACGCTGTAATCAAGTCGGTG
>CAIYWM010000870.1 GCA_903929895.1 uncultured Alphaproteobacteria bacterium | reverse complement strand
CGGCCATCAGCAGCTCCACGCGTTCGGGCAGCGGCACGAGCCGGACCGTCACCTCCGCGACGACGCCCAGCATGCCCTCGGAACCGGTCACGAGCGGAAGCAGCGACAGGCCCGGCGCCTCGCCGAGCGCCGAACCGATCGTGACGATCTCGCCGTCGCAGGTCGCCAGGCGTACCTCGAGCAGGTTGTGGACCGTGAGACCGTACTTCAGGCAGTGCACGCCGCCGGAATTCTCCGCGACGTTGCCGCCGATCGAGCAGGCGATCTGCGAGCTGGGATCGGGCGCGTAGTAGAAGCCTTCATGCTCGACCGCCTTGGTCACGCCGAGGTTGGTGACGCCCGGCTGCACGCGGGCACAGCGATTGGCGTAGTCGATCTCGAGCACGCGGTTGAACTTGCCCATGCCCAGCAGGATCGCGTCGCCGACCGGCATCGAGCCTCCGGACAACGAGGTGCCCGCCCCCCGCGGCACGACCTTCACCTTGTTGTCCTGGCAGTAGCGCAGGATGGCCGCCACCTGGGCCACCGTCTCGGGCAGCACCACGACCAGCGGCATCTGCCGGTAGGCCGACAGCGCATCGCATTCGTAGGGGCGCATGCCGTCGAGATCGTCGATGACGCCCTCGCCGGGAACGATGACTCGCAGCGCGGCGACGATCTCCGACCGGCGGGCGAGAATGGCGGGATCGAGCGGCGGCATCTCCATGCTTCGCTCATACGCCAAATGAAAAAGCGGCGGAAGCCGAAGCTCCCGCCGCTTTTTCAGCAAGACGCCGACGCCGTCTCAGCCCTGGCGGGCCTTGAAGCGCGGGTTGGTCTTGTTGATCACGTAAACGCGGCCCTTGCGGCGCACGATGCGGCAGTCCTTGTGACGGAGCTTCACCGACTTGAGAGAATGACGGATCTTCATGGCCCTAACTCAACAAAAAGCCCCGGCCGGGCCGGGGTGAATTCCGAAAGCGGGCGGAAAATACGGACCGCAGCCGCTCCCGTCAACTCATTGATTCTCCACCGAAGTTTCCGGGGGCCTTTTGGCCTGATTCGCCGGATTCTTCAATGATCACAAAGACTTGCGAAAGGGGCTTGAGCCGCGCCGGTGCCCTACTCCTCAGGCTCCGTGCTGAACTCCAGTGGATGGCCCGCACCGCGGGCGATGTCGTTGGCCTCGCTGGCCTTGGATTCGGCGATGTCGCGCGTGTAGGTGGCCACGACGCAGGCGCCGCGCTGATGGGCCGTCATCATCACGACGTAGGACTGTTCCTCGGTCATACGGAACACGGCCCTTAGGACGACGACCACGAACTCCCGCGGCGTGTAGTCGTCATTCAGCAGGATCACCTTGTAGAGCGGTGGCTGCTTGGTCTTGGTCCGCTCCACCGCCTGCGGCTTGGTGTCGATATCGCTCATCGGCCCCTCCTCGCTTTGCCTAACGATAACCCTCGTCCAGGAAGCGCTGCACAAGCCGGTCGGCCCGGCTCCGGTCGGTGAACTGCAGATGGCGCGCCAGATTGCGCGCCGACGAGGCCAGGTAGAATCGCTCGTACTGTTCGTTGCGGCTGGCCAGGGCACTGCCGGCGAAATCCCAGGCAAGCCGGAAGATGCGGATACGCTCCTCCGCCGCCATGCCCTTGGCGCCCGGCAGGTAGCGGTCGATCAGCGGCCGCAATTCCGGATCCGCGAGTTGGGCCGCGGTCGGCGCGGCCAGGAGATTGTGCGAACCGATCAGGCGCAGGATCTCGTTCACCCTCGGGAACCAGAGCGGCAGGGTGGCGCGCAACGCATGCAACGGTCGAATGCCGCAGGTCCACAGGCCCGACGGCCATTCGCGGGCCTCCGACTCGGCCGCCACGATGGCCGCACGCGTGAACTCCGCATAGGTCCAGATCTCGCCGATCATGCGTTGCGTCTCGGGATCGACGGCATTGATCGAGGCGGCCATGCGCAAGGCGAGCCCCCAGGCGAAGTCGAGCTTCGTCCAGGCGCGGATCATCGTCTGGTGCATGATGTTGGGCTGCCAGCTCGACGTCATCACGGTGTTGTAGACGGCGAGGTGGCGGTCGATGAACAGCCGGTCGCGCGGCACCTCGACATCGTCGAAGATCACGAAGGCGTCCTGCTCGTCGAAGCGGCCCGACAGCGGGAAGTCGAACCTGTTGTCCGGCGCCGACATCGAATCGCGACAGAGGAATTTCAGCCCCGGCGTTCCGATGGGTATGCAGAAAGAGAGCGCAAAGTCGTCGGCCCCCTGGGGTAGCGGCGCACCGGGATAGACCGCGATCTCGTCGGCGAAGGGCGCCAGGGTCGCCAGCACGCGCGCGCCGCGCACGACGATGCCGTGCTCGGTGTCGCCGACCTTGCGCAGCGCGTGGGCGTTGCCGGCCGAGGGCGCATCGCCCGCGGCCTTGTCGACGGTGGGCTGGACGATCGTGTGCGTGAGCGCCACGTCGCCGCGCCGCAGGACTTTCTGATAGCCCAACAGCCGCTCGGCGCCCGCCTCGTTACCGTGGGCGCCCCATTCGTCGGGCCGGCCGGCGAAGCCCGCATAGGTCACGTTCATGTAGTCGGGCGTCCGGCCCATCAGACCGACCGAGTATTCCGCCACCTGTCGCAACGCCGTGTGCCGCTTCGCCAAGTCATCCCGCGACTGCGGGATCAGGTGGCTGACCGGGATCGGCTCGCCGGTCTCCGGATCCGGCGCCAGGCACGCCGCGGCCTGTGCGTGGTGGAGATCGTAGACCTCCGCCAGCGCAAGCGCGGCGCCGCGAAGCTTCGGATGGTCGACGACGTCGGTGATCTTCTCGCCGTCGACCCAGACCTCGCGTGGGCCGCGAAGCCCCTTCAGGAATTGTTCACCCGTCCGTGCCGGCATCGCTTCCCTCCGTCCCGGACGAGGACTGTCACCCCACCGGCATCGTCTCGGCAAGAGGTGGCAGCTTCACGACCTTGTCGTACCAGGCTTCGAGCGCGGGATGGCCGGGACGCCACGGCTCGTTGGCGTAGCGGAAATCGAGATAGCCCAGCGCGCAGCCGATGGCGATCTCGCCGATCGTCGTCAGCATGCCGAGCGAGCCGGCGTCCTTCTCGAGCGCATCGAGCGCGCGCGCGACCTTGCCCTGCTGCAGCGCGATGTAGCTCTGGCGACCCTCGTCCTGTGGCAGCGCGATCTCGCGGCGGCGCGGCTGGGTGGCGTCGAGGATGCCGTCGGCCAGCGCCTCCTGGGTCAGCGCCTTCCAGCGGGCCGCGCCAGGTGCGGGGAACAGTTTCGGCGCACTGCCAAGACTGTCGAGATACTCGCAGATCACCGGGCTGTCGTAGATCGACATGCCGTCGTCGGTGATCAGCGTCGGCACCTTCGACAGCGGGTTGACCGGCAGCAGCGCCGGATCGGTCGTGCCGATCTTCCAGCGCTCGATCTTGTCGTTGAGCCCGCGCGCGATGGCGCAAGCCATCACTTTGCGGACATACGGGCTTGCAGCGGAATAGGCGATCTTCATGGCGGTCCCCCTTGAGATTCGTCGGATCGGCGCGCACGTTATCCCGCCTTCCGGGAGCAACGCCATGAATTTCCAGACCGAGAAACTCGGCCCCCACATGGCCGCGGCGGTGAGCGGCATCGACCTCAACACGCCCGCCGACGAAGCGACACAAGCCACGCTGACGAGCGTGCTGCACGACAATCTCGTGATCTGCATCCGGGGACAGACACTGGCGCCGCCGGCGTTCCTCGCGGCGATGTCCAGGTTCGGCACGCCGATGCTGCGCAAGCAGCTTGCCCGCACGGCGGAATGCGCCGAGGTGAACATCATCTCCAGCGAGGATCGCGACGTGCTGGGCGATGGCAAGAAGATCGTGAACGGCGCCAACTGGCACACCGACGACAGCTTCATGCGGGCGCCCTGCTCGCTCACCATGCTCTACGGCGTGGAAGTCCCGTCGCGCGGCGGCGACACGCAGTTCACCAACATGTACGACGCCTATGCGGACCTGCCAGCAGCCACGAAGGCCCGCATCGATCCGCTGAAGGTGATCCACAAGTACCATTCGAGCCGCAAGCTCAGCCGGATCTCGACCCGGCCGGCCGACGAGATGGCTGCGATGCCCGAGGCGACGCATCCGCTGGTGCGCACCCATCCTGAGACCGGCCGCAAGTCGCTCTATCTCAATCCCAACCGGATGGAGCAGATCGTGGGCCTCGGCCGCGCCGAGAGCGATGCGCTGCTCGACGAGCTGATCGCCCAT
>CAIYWM010000869.1 GCA_903929895.1 uncultured Alphaproteobacteria bacterium | reverse complement strand
CGTCGCGCCCGCATGCAGTGGGGCACGGCACGCAACCTGGCGAGCAACGTCGTACGCGGCGTTTCCGACGGGTTCACCATCAACCTCGAGATCAACGGCGTTGGCTATCGCGCCGCGGCCGATGCCAAGATGCTGAAGATGCAGCTCGGCTTCAGCCACGATGTCGAGATCCCCATTCCCGCCGGAATCCAGATCAAGGCGGTCAAGCCGACCGAGATCGAGATTTCGGGCTCCGATCGTCAGCGCGTAGGCCAGATCGCCGCGGAAATCCGCAGCCTGAGGCCGCCCGAGCCCTACAAGGGCAAGGGTATCAAGTACTCGACCGAGACGATCCGGCGCAAGGAAGGCAAGAAGAAGTAGAGGCGAGAGAACCATGTCCGACCGCAATGCTCTTTTCGCCCGCCGCCAACGGCGCACGCGCTACGCGCTGCGCCAGGCCAGCAACGGCCGTCCGCGCCTCAGCGTCTTCCGCTCGGGCAAGCACATCTACGCCCAGGTCATCGACGACCGTAAGGGCGTGACCCTGGCTGCCGCGTCGACGCTCGACAAGGACGTCCGGGCCACGCTCAAGACCGGCGCCGACAAGGGCGCTGCGACCGAAGTCGGCAAGCTGATCGCCGCCCGCGCCGTCGCGGCCGGGGTCAAGGAAGTCATCTTCGACCGCGGTGGATACACGTATCACGGCCGCATCGCTGCGCTGGCCAATGCCGCCCGTGAGGGCGGCCTGTCGTTCTGATCGGGAGTTAGATTATGGCTCGTTCACCCGGTGGTTCCGGCCGTTCCCCGCGCGATCGCGATCGGCCCCGCGACCGCGACGAGGACAACGAACTGACCGACAAGCTCGTCACGATCAATCGCGTCGCGAAGGTCGTGAAGGGTGGTCGTCGCTTCGCCTTCGCCGCCATCGTCGTCGTCGGTGACCAGCGCGGTCGTGTCGGCCACGGCGCCGGCAAGGCCCGTGAGGTTCCCGAGGCGATCCGCAAGGCCACGGAGGCCGCCAAGCGCGGACTGATCCGCGTGCCGCTGCGCGACGGTCGCACGCTGCATCATGACGTGAAGGGCCGCTTCGGCGCCGGCAAGGTGACGCTGCGCGCCGCCCCGGCCGGTACCGGGATCATCGCCGGCGGCCCGATGCGCGCCATCTTCGAGACCTTGGGCATCAAGGACATCGTCGCCAAGTCGGTCGGCACGTCCAACCCGCACAACATGATCAAGGCGACCTTCAAGGCGCTGGATCAGCTGAACTCGCCGCGCATGGTCGCGACGCGCCGCGGCAAGAAGGTCGGTGACCTGCTTGGCCGCCGCGACGAGACGACCGCGGAAGCGGCCGCTTAAGGAACCGGACCATGGCCAAGGGCAAGACCATCAAGATCACCCAGACCGGCAGCCACATCGGCCGGACGGAAGACCAGCGCGGGACGCTGATCGGCCTGGGCCTGAACAAGCGCCATCGCACCCGCGAGCTCGTGGATACGCCCGAAGTGCGCGGCATGATCAACAAGGTGCGCCATCTCGTGCGCGTCGAAGAGGAAGCGCGCTAGACCCTTTGGGTCACAGCGCGGAGGTAGAAGACCATGAGACTGAACGAGATCTCCGACAATCCGGGCGCCCGCAAGGGTCGCATGCGCGTGGGCCGCGGTATCGGCTCCGGCAAGGGCAAGACCGCGGGTCGCGGCGTCAAGGGCCAGAAGTCGCGCACCGGCGTGGCCATCAAGGGCTTCGAGGGTGGCCAGATGCCGCTCTACCGCCGTATCCCTAAGCGCGGCTTCCGTCCGCCGCACCAGAAGACCTATCAGGTCGTCAACCTGGGTACTCTTCAGAAGGCGATCGACGACAAGAAGCTCGACGCCGGCAAGCTGATCGACGCCGAGGCGATGCTGGCGGCCGGTCTGTTCAAGAATGCCGCGGATGGCGTCCGTCTCCTTGGCAAGGGCGAGCTCAAGACCAAGATCGACGTGAAGGTTGCGGGCGCCTCGGCGTCGGCGATCGCCGCGGTCGAGAAGGCCGGTGGCAAGGTCGAACTGCCGCCCCAGCCCGTGGCCGAAGCGGCCTGATCCGGACGGCGTCAACGGGGGCGTCGCTTCCCCCTTGTGTCGTTCACGCGTGAGGTTTCATGGCATCCGCCGCCGAGCAACTTGCTTCCAACCTGAACTGGGGTTCGATCGGTAGGGCGACCGAGCTGAAGAAGCGGCTGTGGTTTACCGTGGCCGCGCTCGTCGTCTTCCGTATCGGCGCCTACATCCCGGTCCCCGGTGTCGATCCGGCCGCCCTGGCCGAGATCTTCAAGCAGAATTCCGGCGGCATCGCGGGCCTGCTGGACGTGTTCTCCGGCGGCTCGATCGGCCGCATGTCGGTGCTGGCGCTCAGCATCATGCCGTACATCTCGGCCTCCATCATCATGCAGATTCTGACGACGGTGGTGCCGTCGCTCGAGGCGCTGAAGAAGGAAGGCGAGGCGGGCCGCAAGAAGATCAACCAGTATACGCGCTACGGCACGGTGGTCCTGGCGACCTTCCAGGCCTACGGAATTGCGGTCGGGCTCGAGAGCCAGGTCGCCACGGCCGGCCCGGTCGTCATCGACCCCGGTGTCTTCTTCCGGTTCGTGACGATCGTGACCTTGGTCGGCGGCACGCTGTTCCTGATGTGGCTGGGCGAGCAGATCACGGCGCGGGGCGTCGGCAATGGCGTCTCCCTGATCATCTTCGCCGGCCTCGTCGCGGCCCTGCCGGTCGCGCTGGTGCAGACCCTCGAACTCGGCCGCACGGGCGCCCTGTCGGCACTGTTCATCATCGCCCTGGTAATCGGGATCGTGGTGGTCGTGGCGGTGGTCGTCTTCGTCGAGACCGCGCAGAGACGAATCGTCGTCCAGTATCCCAAGCGCCAGGTCGGCAACCGCATGTATGGCGGCGAGGCCTCGCACCTGCCGCTCAAGATCAATACGGCCGGTGTCATCCCGCCGATCTTCGCATCGTCCCTCCTGCTGTTCCCGGCGACCATCGCGTCGTTCCAGGGCGCCGGGGAGCCGGGCTGGATCCAGTGGTTCTCGACCTATCTCGGCCACGGCCAGCCGGCCTATCTGATCGCCTATATCGGCCTGATCGTGTTCTTCTGCTTCTTCTACACGACCGTCGTGTTCAATCCGGTCGACACGGCCGATAACCTGAAGAAGAACGGTGGCTTCATTCCCGGCATTCGTCCCGGCAAGAACACGGCCGAGTATCTCGAGTACATCCTGAACCGTCTGACGGTGATCGGTGCGCTCTATCTCTCGGCGGTCTGTATCCTGCCCGAGCTGCTGATCGCCCGCGGCGGCGTGCCGTTCTACTTCGGCGGCACCAGCCTTCTGATCGTGGTCTCGGTGACGCTCGATACGGTGACCCAGGTGCAGGCGCACCTGCTCGCCCACCAATATGAGGGCCTCATCAAGAAGGCTCGCCTGAGGGGCAAGGGCCGATGAACATCATTCTTCTGGGACCGCCGGG
>CAIYWM010000868.1 GCA_903929895.1 uncultured Alphaproteobacteria bacterium | reverse complement strand
CGGCGGCTCAGCACCTGGATGGTGCGGCGGATTTCCTCGTCACGGCCGATCACCGGGTCGAGCTTGCCGTCACGGGCGGCCTGGGTGAGGTCGCGGGCGCGAAGTTCCGCGGCGAGTTCGAGGAGCGCCTCAAGGCCGTGCTGTCGGAAATCTCGTCGGCGGAGGGCGAGATCATCGTCTTCATCGACGAGCTGCACACGCTGATCGGCGCCGGCAAGGCCGACGGCGCGATGGACGCCTCCAACATGCTGAAGCCCGCGCTGGCGCGTGGCGAGCTGCATTGCGTGGGCGCCACGACGCTCGACGAGTACCGCAAGCACATCGAGAAGGATGCCGCCCTCGCGCGGCGCTTCCAGCCGGTGTTCGTAGCCGAGCCGACGGTCGAGGACACGATCTCGATCCTGCGCGGCCTGAAGGAGAAGTACGAGCTGCATCACGGCGTCCGGATCGCGGACTCCTCGATCGTGGCCGCCGCGACCCTGTCGAACCGCTACATCGCCGACCGGTTCCTGCCGGACAAGGCGATCGACCTGATGGACGAGGCGGCGAGCCGCATCCGCATGCAGGTCGACAGCAAGCCGGAGGCGCTGGACGAACTCGACCGGCGCATCATGCAGCTCAAGATCGAGAAGGAAGCGCTCAAGAAGGAAAGCGACCAGGCGTCGCGTGACCGGCTCGAGCGTCTCGAGAAGGAGCTGTCGGAGCTCGAGCAGAAGTCGGCGGCGCTGACGGCACAGTGGACCTCGGCGAAGGACAAGCTCGCGGACTCGCAGAAGGTGAAGGAGCAGCTCGACAAGGCGCGCTCCGAACTCGACATCGCGCAGCGCCGCGGCGAACTCGCCAAGGCCGGCGAGCTGGCCTATGGCGTGATCCCCGACCTCGAGAAGAAGCTCAAGGAAGCCGAGACCCATGAGGTCGCGGGCGGCAAGGGCGTCAAGGAAGAGGTCATGCCCGAGGACATCGCGGCCGTCGTGTCGCGTTGGACCGGCGTGCCTGTCGACAAGATGCTGGAAGGCGAGCGCTCCAAGCTCCTGCGCATGGAGGAGGAGATCCACAAGCGGGTGATCGGCCAGGACGAGGCCGTCGTCGCGGTGGCGAACGCGGTGCGTCGCGCCCGTGCGGGCCTGCAGGACCCGAACCGTCCGATCGGTTCGTTCCTGTTCCTGGGTCCGACGGGCGT
Source organism: uncultured Alphaproteobacteria bacterium (assembly GCA_903929895.1). Classification (GTDB taxonomy): domain Bacteria; phylum Pseudomonadota; class Alphaproteobacteria; order Reyranellales; family Reyranellaceae; genus Reyranella. The sequence continues at coordinate 872 of CAIYWM010000868.1, read as the reverse complement.
CGGCAAGACCGAGCTCACCAAGGCGATCGCGGCGTTCCTGTTCGATGACGACAACGCCATGGTGCGCATCGACATGAGCGAGTTCATGGAGAAGCACTCCGTGAGCCGGCTGATCGGCGCCCCGCCGGGCTATGTCGGCTACGACGAGGGCGGTGTCCTCACCGAGGCGGTGCGGCGCCGGCCCTACCAGGTGATCCTGTTCGACGAGGTCGAGAAGGCGCATCCGGACGTGTTCAACGTCCTGCTGCAGGTGCTGGACGACGGTCGCCTGACCGACGGGCAGGGCCGCACGGTCGACTTCAAGAACACGCTGATCATCCTGACGTCCAATCTCGGCAGCTCCCATCTGGCGGCCCTGAAGGACGGCGAGCCCACCGAATCGGTGCGCGAGCAGGTCATGGAGGAGGTGCGGCGGGCTTTCAGGCCCGAGTTCCTGAACCGCCTCGACGAGATCCTGCTGTTCAACCGGCTGAGCCGGGCGCACATGACGGACATCGTCGAAGTCCAGATGCAGAAGCTGTTGAAGCTGCTGGCCGATCGCAAGATCGAGCTGAAGATCGACGGCAAGGCGCTGCAGTGGCTCGCCAACAGGGGCTACGACCCGGTCTACGGGGCGCGGCCGCTCAAGCGGGTGATCCAGCGCAGCCTGCAGAATCCGCTGGCGACGCAGATCCTCGAAGGCCGCGTCAAGGACGGCGACACCGTCAAGGTCACGGTCGAGGGCGGCGAGCTCAGCGTCGGCGGCCAGCGCGTGCTGAGCGAAGCGGCGGACGACTAAGGCAGCCGACCAAGACAAGAAGGGCGCGACGAGAGTCGCGCCCTTTTTCATGTTCGGACCGCGGGCGTCCCGCCCGCCTCATGAATCATGAGCG
>CAIYWM010000867.1 GCA_903929895.1 uncultured Alphaproteobacteria bacterium | reverse complement strand
GGTCGTTGCGCACCGCCAGGATGAACGGCATGCGCACCAGCCGCGTGATCTGCGTCAGCGCCATTGGATCGTACGGCATCTTGGTGCGCAGGTGCGGGCCCGCGGTCAGCGTGCCGGCGCCGGTGAGCGACAGCGTGTAGCCGTCGGGCGCTGCATGGGACATCGCCTCGACGCCGATGATCCCCCCGGCGCCGCCCTTGTTCTCGATAACGATGGTCTGGCCGAGTTCCTTCGACAGCGGCTCCATCATCAGCCGCGCGGTCAGGTCGACACCGCCGCCCGGCGGGAAGGGGACGATGATCTTGATCGGCCGCTCGGGATACTTGCCCTGCGCGGAGGCGGCGCGAACGATGAACGGTGAGGCGAGCCCCGTGACGAGAAGCTGCCGCAGAATGTGTCGACGAGTGTTACGCAAGAACCAGTCCCCCTGTTACGCGCGCCGGCCTCAACAGTTCGGTGCGCCGGCACCGCTCATCAAATGCAATCGCGATGCCACCGACGGCTCGTCTTGTTGCGGCTAGAGCGCGACTTTCTTGAAGACATCGACGAAGCGATCGACGTCCTGCTCGTCGTTGTAGACATGCGGGCTGATGCGCAGGCGGCCGAGGCGCGGCGCGGCGTAGACGTTCTCCGCGGTGAGTTTCTGCGGCAGGTCGTCGGCCATGCCCTTGGGGAACTGCAGGCAAAGGAGGTGCGGCGCGCGCAGCTTGCGGTCGATCACGCGCACACCCGTGTTTTCGAGCCCGTCTGCCAGGCGGTCCGTCAGCATGGTGAGGCGCGCGACGATGGGATCGTTGCCCCAGCCCGCCATCATTTCCATGCCGACTGCCGCCATTTCGAGCGTGATGAAGTGGTCGCGCTCACCCATGTCGTAGCGGCGCGCGCCGTCGGCATAGGAGAGGTCGCGGAAGTAGACTTTCTGCTCGGCGGCCACGCCCTTGCGCGCCGGCGCGGTCTGCTCCAGCGGCACGCCGTTCTGATGGCGCCTGGCGACATACATGAAGGCGCGACCGTAAGGGCCCAGTACCCATTTGTAGGTCGGGAAGATCAGGAAGTCGGGATCGAGCGTCTTCACGTCGATATGGCGGACGCCGGCGTCGTGCGTGGCATCGACCAGGAAGGCCGCGCCCTTCTGTCGAACCGCCTCGGCGATGCGCGACAGATCGAGGGCGCCGCCGTCGGACCAGTGCACGGACGAGATCGAGACAAGCGAGAGCGGTGCAGTATCCTTGCGGGCCATCGCTTCGAGCACCGCCGACGTCCAGTCGCCGTCGGCCGGCTGCTTCACCTGTTCGACCGTGTAGCCGCCCTGCTCGGCGCGGCTCATCCATTCGAGCACCGGCGAGGTATGGTCGTCCTGCAGCACCAGCACGCGGCTGCCGCGCGGCAGGCTCATCACCTTGCCCGCGGTCGACACGCCGTAGCCGACGGACGGGATCAGCGCGATGTCGACGGGGTCGGCGCCTATCAACGCGGCCGCCGCCTTGCGGGCGCGCTCGTACTGCTTCGACATGAAATCCGCGTCGAGTTTCCACGGCTGGCCCTTGCGCGCCACGCCAATGCGCCCCGCCTCCTGAACCGCGAGCGGTAGAGGGCTCCAGGCGGCGGCATTGAGAAAGCAGACGTCGCGCGGAATGTCGAACAGATCGCGTTGGCAAGGGAGCATCGGACCGCCATCGGTGAAGGTGGCGCCGAACCTAGGCCAATCGCGGCCAAAGAAAAAGGACGCCCGTCTTGCGACGGGCGCCCTGATTCTTCGTCGAAGGCCGACAGCGTTAGCCGTCGATCGCCTTCTTGAGCGCGTCCTTGGTCTTGCCGATAGCCTGCTGGGCCTCGCCCTTGCGCTCCTGGAGCGCGCCTTCGACCCGCATCTTGTCGCTGTCGATGGCCTTGCCGACGCCCTGCTTGACGTTGCCGATGGCCTCGTTGGTGACGCCCTTGATCTTGTCGGTGGTGCTGCTCACGAGCTTTCTCCTCTGTCGAATGTTGTGATGGCTCAACGCACTTCATGGCAGAGCGTTGCCATCCATTTTCGACTCGAGGGGCGGCGCGCACCTGTCATCCGTGCGTCATGACCTCGGCTGCTTGCTGACATATTCGCCCAACTTTTGCCGGTTCGGAGAAGGCTCTGGGGGAACCAGCGTGCCCTCGTCTCGTTGAACGGTCACGCGCTAGGCGCCGCCTTGACAGGGGGTGGTCCCCGAACCGCGGCGTGCAGTGGTCGAGAGCCTCTTCGCGCCCCAGGGCATCCACGGCGCAAAGGGGACGAGATGGCATCAACGGATTTCGACTACGGTTCCGCGCTTTTCCTGGATCTTGACGGCACGTTGCTCGAGATCGCTGCGACGCCCGAGCTCGTGGTCGTGCCGCCGAATCTCCCCGGCATTCTCATGCGGCTGCACGCACTGCTGGGCGGCGGCCTTGCCATCGTCAGCGGCCGGTCCCTCAAGACCATCGACCAATACCTGCAACCGTTCACCTCCGCCGCAGCGGGCGAACACGGGGCCACGCTCCGGTTCAGCGACGGAACGGTGGAAGAGATGCCCGCCGGCCTTGCCGTGACGCAGGCCTGGCGGGATTCGCTGGTGGCGGCGACGGAGCGATGGCCAGGCGTCCTGGTCGAACCCAAGCCCCACGGCTGCGCGATCCACTATCGGCTGGCGCCGGAGCGGCACGACGATGTCTGGCGTCTGGTGCGCGCCCTGGTGCCCGAAGACCACCCCTGGTTCCGGCTGATCCCTGCACGTGAAGCCGTCGAGATCGGCCCGCGCGGCACCTCCAAGGGACATGCGGTCGAGCGATTGATGAAGGACAGCGCCTTCAAGGGCCGTCGGCCGATTTTCATCGGCGACGATTTCACCGACGAAGCCGGCATGAGCGCGGCGCGACGCCATGGCGGCGACGGATTGCGTGTGCAGGACGCGTTCGAGGGCGACCCGGCGAAGGTGCGCGCCTGGCTCTTAAGCAATGGCGAACGCATGGCGCGTGGACTGAACGAGCCCTCGGCAGGAGCAGCGGCCCATTCATGAGCACTCTGGATCTTGGTGTCATCGGCAACTGTTCGATCGCGAGCCTGATCGACCGCAACGGTCGTCACGTCTGGCATGGCCTGGGGCGGCTCGACGGCGATCCGGTCTTCAACGCCCTGCTCGGCGGCAACGATCCGCAGGCAGGCTTCATGGATGCCGTCTTCGACGGCATGAAGGAAAGTCGGCAGCGCTACATTCCCAACACCGCGATTCTCGAGACGACCATCGAATGCACGGGCGGAACGGCGCGAATCCTGGACTTCGCCCCGCGTTTCCGCCGCTTCGGCCGCATGTTCCGACCCCCGATGCTCATGCGCCGGCTCGAGCCGGTCGCGGGCCGGCCGCGGGTCACCCTGCGCCTGCGGCCCACATTCAATTACGGCGCCCGCAAGTCGCAGGTCACGGTGGGCAGCAATCACATTCGCTACTATGGCGATGCGTCGGTCCTGCGCCTCACCACCGACGCCTCGCTCAACTACGTGATGCACGAGACCGAATTCTCGCTCGACCGGCCGCTCACCATGATCGTCGGCGCCGACGAAAGCATCACCGACAATGTCGATCAGCTGTCGCGCAACTTCCTCAGCGAGACGGAGATCTACTGGCAGGGGTGGGTGCGCGACCTCAACATCCCGTTCGACTGGCAGGTCGCGGTGATCCGGGCTGCGATCACCCTGAAGCTCTGCTGCTACGAGGATACCGGGGCGGTATTGGCCGCGCTCACGACCTCGGTGCCGGAAGCCGCCGGCACGGTGCGCAACTGGGATTACCGCTTCACCTGGCTGCGCGACGCGTTCTTCACCGTGACGGCGCTCAACCGGCTATCGGTGACCCACACCATGGAAAGCTACGTGCGCTTCATCATCGACGTGGTCGAGGAGGGCAGCAAGCGCGGCGAGGTCCAGAATGTGGCGCCGCTCTTTCCCATCGCACCGGGGACTGACACGGCCGAGCGCCTGATCGACACGTTGCCGGGCTATCGCGGTTACGGGCCGGTGCGTATCGGCAATGCCGCGGTCGGCCAGCGCCAGAACGACGTGTACGGCTCGATGGTGCTGACGGCGGCGCAGATGTTCTGGGACGAGCGCCTGCCCCGTCAGGGCGACGTCGAGCTCTATCGCCAGCTCTGCGCCGTCGGCAACGAGGCTCACCGCGCCGCCCTCACGCCCGACGCCGGCCTGTGGGAGTACCGCGAGCGCGAAGAGGTCCACACCTTCTCCGCCGCCATGTGCTGGGCGGCCCAGCACCGGCTCGGGCTGATCGCCCGGCGGGTCGGCCTGGGCGGCGAATCGCGCGAATGGCTCGCCAAGGCGGGCGTGCTGCGGCAGGAGATCATGCAGCGCGCGACCATGTCCGACGGCTGGCTGTCGGGCGTGCTCGACCGCGAGATGGCCGACGCGTCCAGTCTCGTGCTGCCGGAGATCGGCCTGCTGCGCTCCGACGACCCGCGCTTCCACGCAACCATCGACATGGTGTCGCGCAAGCTGATGAAGAACGGCTTCATCATGCGCTACGTCGAGGCCGACGATTTCGGCGCGCCGTCCAACGCCTTCCTGCTTTGCACCTTCTGGTACATCGATGCGCTGGCCAGCGTCGGTCGCCGCGAGGAGGCGCTCGAACTGTTCAACAACGTGCTGGCCCGCCGCAACCATGTCGGCCTGCTGTCGGAGGATCTCGATCCGCGCACCGGCGAACTGTGGGGCAACTTCCCCCAGACCTACAGCCAGGTCGGCCTCATCCTGTCGGCCATGCGGCTCTCGCGGAGCTGGGAGGAGGGGCTGTGGCACGCCTCGTGATCGTCTCCAACCGCGTGCCCGTTCCCAAGGCGCGGGGCACGGCGGCGGGCGGCCTGGCCGTCGCGCTGCGCGATCTCCTGACGCCCGGCGCGATGTGGTTCGGGTGGAGCGGCCGCCTCAACGCGGAGCCCTCGACCCAGCCCGCCATCGTCGAGGCGCGTGGGGTCACCTATGCCACCGTCGATCTGACGCCCGACGCCTATCGCGGCTTCTATGTCGGCTTCGCCAACGGCGCGCTATGGCCCTTGCTGCACTTCCGGCTCGGCCTGATGCATTTCCGCCGCGAGGACTACGAGGGCTATCTCTCGGTCAACCGCTCCTTCGCCAGGTCTCTGGCGCCTCTGCTGCAGGGCGACGACACGGTCTGGGCGCACGACTACCATCTCATTCCCTTCGCCCGCCTCTTGCGCAAGGAGGGCTTCGAAGGCCGGATCGGCTTCTTCCTGCACGTTCCGTTCGTCCCGCCATCGATGCTCGAAGCCATGCCGGTGGCGCGCGAACTGGTGGCCGATCTCTGCGCCTACGACGTGGTGGGCTTCCAGACCGAGGAACATGCGCGCGACTTTCGCGACTGCGCGCAGCGCCTGCTGGGCGCCACGGTTGAAGGCGAGTGGATCCGGCTGGCCGGGCGCCGCGTGCGCGCCTTCGCCGACCCGATCGGCATCGATGCCCAAGGCTTCGCCCAGGACGCCGTACGGGCCGAGGGCGACAAGGAGGTGCTGCGGGTTGCAGAAAGCCTGTCGAACCGCGCGCTCGCCATCGGGGTCGACCGGTTGGACTATTCCAAGGGCCTACCTCACCGCTTCGAGGCCTTCGGCCGCCTGATCGAGAAGCACCCCGAGCACAAGCGGAAGATCCACTTCCTGCAGATCTGTCCGCGCTCGCGCGAGGAGGTCGACGAGTATCGCAGGCTGCGCACCGAACTCGACCGGCTGGCGGGACGAATCAACGGCCGTTTCTCGGAGTTCGACTGGACGCCGTTGCGCTATTCGACGCGCGGTGCGCCGCGCGCCACCCTGGCGGGCCTCTATCGTCTCGGCCGGATCGGTGTGGTGACGCCGCTGCGCGATGGGATGAACCTCGTCGCCAAGGAGTTCGTGGCGGCGCAGTCCGACGAGGATCCCGGCGTTCTCGTCCTGTCGCAGTTCGCCGGCGCCGCCCAGGACCTGACCGAAGCGCTGATCGTCAACCCGTTCGATCCCGACGCCATCGCCGATGCGATGCATGTGGCGCTGTCGATGCCGCTGTCGGAACGCCAGGAGCGCCAGAGCGTGCTTCGGGAGAAGGTGATGCGGACGACGGCTGAAGCTTACTGTCAGCGCTTCATCGAAGCCCTCGAAGCCCCGGTGATCGCGCGAGCCGCGTAATTGCCAGAACTATCATTGTGCAATTGTCGTCCTGAGGTGGTGTGATTGTGGATGAAGGGCGGCTTGAGTGGCTGCTCTCCAAGAGGGAACTAATGCGGGGTCACTGCGAGGTGCCCCAAGGGCCCACTTATAGAGGAGAGCAGCCATGGAGAGCGTAGCTGGTC
>CAIYWM010000866.1 GCA_903929895.1 uncultured Alphaproteobacteria bacterium | reverse complement strand
GTATACCTGATGGAGCAACCGTCGGAATGGCTGTGGGAGACCTTGTTGGTGAGGACGGAACCCGGGTGGGAAATACAGATGGCTTAGACGTCGGCGCTGTACAACAGTATGGTAAAGCAGTATGGCTATGTATTATACTTCAGTGGACAATACTACAAAAATATAGAAGATGTGGTTTAAAGTATATATGATATAGTCAAGCAGTATGGATATGTACAAAACTACAGTAGACAATTCTGCACTGATACATAATATATTAAGATTTAAGAATATGTCAAACAGTCAAAATGTATAAATATGCATGAAACTACTTAAAGAATATATGAAATAGTTCGGAAGCAAGGATATAAACTATGATACACTTATTTAGAATGATAAACTGCCCTAAAATTAGAGTGGAGTAATAGTATGCAAGTGACATATCCAATATTAGAAAATGCATAATATTGAGTAATAAAAACAGCATGTATACCTGATGGAGCAACCGTCGGAATGGCTGTGGGAGACCTTGTTGGTGAGGACGGGATCACGGTTGGTGCTCCTGGCCAACGGCTTGATGTGCTCGACGAGGTCGTCGCCCGCGTCGATGTCGACGCCGGCGTCCTTGTAGGTGAGGGGGGGCCGATTGTGGCCGGGGGCGTCAGGCTTCAAGCCGGGCTCATTCATGCTAATACGGTGCGCGAACATAGCCAAAAACCGGACCCCCGCAATGCCGATAGGCCGTGTCTTTTCCACGATAGCTGCCGTGCTCCTGGCGGTCCTCGCCGCAAACGCAGCCCTGGCGCAGTCTCCCGGAGGTACCGGGTACGACGTGACGGGGGTCGATGTCGACGTGACGGCGGCGGATGCCTTGCAGGCAAGGGCGCAGGGTCTCCGCGAGGCCCGACGCAAGGCATTCGCCGTTCTAGTGAACCGTCTGGTGCCGACGGAAGATCGTGCACGACTACCGCAGATCGACGATGCCCAGCTGGAGACCATGGTGCTCGGCATCGAATTCGTGCGCGAACGCCCCGCACCCGGCCGCTACAACGCCAGCTTGAACGTTATCTTCACGCCGGAGGCCGTGAAGTCCTACCTGAGCGGGGCGGGTGCCAAACTTGTTGAAACCGTGTCGCGGCCGGCGCTGGTGATCCCTCTGTGGAAGGGGCCCGCCGGGGTCGAGCCACTTAACGACCGCAATGCCTGGCGTGAGGCCTGGCAGCAGCTCGACAGTGCCGGCAGCGCGGTCCCGGTCACCCTGCTTCGCGGCGACCCGACCGACCAGGGCGTGCTCTCGGCGGAGCAGGCCTATGTCGGCGACGTGTCCGCGCTGGCCCGGCTCAACGAGCGCTATCGGGCGCCGACGATCATCGTGGCCACCGTCGAGGGCGATAAATCCAGCGGCGGGCTCACGGTGCGCGGCATGCGCTACGACACCCAGACCGGCGCCCGTAGCGAGATTCCGCCGATCCCGGTCGCGAGTGCCGCCGATCTGCCAGCGGCGGTGAAGGCAATCCACGCCAGGGCCGACCAGGACTGGCGGAGCATCGGCACCGTGCGGCGCGATTCGCAGGATTCGCTGGACGTCGTCGTGCCGATCCGCGCGCTCGGCGACTGGGTGCAGGTGCGGCAGCGGCTCGGCGCCATTCCGGCGGTGAAGTCCGTGACGGTGAAGACGCTCGAGTCCGACCGTGCGGAGCTGCGGCTCGACTTCTTCGGCTCACCCGAGGAGCTCCAGCGCACGCTTGCCCAAGCGGGTCTGAACCTGTCCCAGGACATGGGGCGCTGGCAATTGCAGCCGCGCTAGTGCGCGGCGGGGAGTCTGATCGAATGGGGCAAACCGCGACGGGGCGCTGGGTCTTCTGGGGCGCGGCAGCCGGCATCTTCCTGCTGCTCATGTGGCTGCTGAACGACATTCTGCTGCCGTTCGTCGTGGGCATGGTGGTGGCCTATTTCCTCGACCCGGTCGTGGTGCGGCTGCAGCGCGCTCGCCTGTCGCGCGCAATGGCGACCACGCTGGTCACCATCGTGGCGGTGCTGGTGGGCGTGGGCGTCGTGATGGCGATCCTGCCGCCCTTGTTCGGGCAGATGCAGTCGCTGATCACCAATGCGCCCGAATATGTGATGAAGGCGATGAGCCGCGTCCAGCCATTGCTCGAGCCGCTGCGGGTCAGGCTCGGCCTCGAACCGATCAGCATGCACGACCTGCAATCGGAGGCGACGCAGTGGGCCGGGAAGGGGTTGGCCGTCGCGGGAGGCATCGCGGGCGCGCTCGCCGAGCGCGGTGTGGCGATCATCAACCTGCTCGGCCTGCTGTTCATCACCCCAGTGGTGACCTTCTACATGCTTCGGGACTGGGAGAAGCTGGTGGCGGCGATCGACAACTCGCTCCCGCTCGATCACGCCGACACGATTCGCAAGCTCACCACGGAATCGAATGCTGCCATCGCGGGCTTCATGCGTGGCCAGGCCTTGGTCTGCCTGACCTTGGGGACTTTCTATGGCATCGGCCTCACGCTGGTGGGATTGCAGTTCGGGCTCGTGATCGGTCTGATCGCCGGCGCAATCTCCTTCATCCCCTTCGTCGGCACTTTCGTGGGCGGCGTGATGGCGCTCGGCATGGCGCTGGCGCAGTTCCCGCCGGACTGGATCGGCGTCGTCAAGGTCGCTGCGGTGTTCGTGGTCGGCCAGATGCTGGAGGGCAATTTCCTCTCACCCAAGCTGGTCGGCGACCGAGTCGGCCTGCACCCGGTCTGGATCATGTTCGCGCTGCTGGCCGGCGGGTCGCTGTTCGGCTTCACCGGTGTGCTCGTCGCCGTGCCGGTTGCGGCGATCCTGGGGGTGGTCGTCCGCCACTTCATCGCTCGCTATCGCGAGAGCGATCTCTACCGCGGAAGCGCTCCCGGTTGAGCCGGCCCATGCCCAACCAGCTCACCCTGGACCTCGCGTTGCCGCCGCCGACCTACGCGCGGGAGGACTTCGTCGTCGCCGACGGAAACCGCGAGGCGCTTGCCTGGATCGACCGCTGGCCCGACTGGCCCGCGCCGGCCTTGTCGCTGAACGGCCCGACCGGTTGTGGAAAGACGCATCTCGGCCGCATCTGGGCCGCACGCAGTGGCGCGATCGTCATGACCGGCGCCGACCTCGACGGAATGAGCGTTGCCGATCTCACGAGCCTCGCGGCGACAGCGCCTGCGATCGTGATCGAAGGGGCGGAGCGCGCGCCGGAGCGCGGGCTCTTCCATCTCTACAACCTCGTGCGTGAGCGCGGCGGCCACATGCTTCTGATCTCGGACGCACCGCCCGCGCGCTGGGCGATCGCCTTACCCGATCTCGCCTCGCGGCTGCGCGCCGCCCCGGCCGTTGCGGTCGCGCCGCCTGACGACGAACTTCTGGGCTCGATTATCCTGAAGCAGCTCGCGGACCGCCAATTGCACGCGGGCGCCGGCGTCGTGCAGTATCTCGTCTCGCACATGGAACGGTCGGCCGATGCGGCGCGTCGTGTCGTGGCCGCGCTCGACGGGCGAGCCTTGATCGAGCGGCGAGAAATAGACCGCCGCCTGGCAATGGACGTGCTGGCCGATCTCGCCCGCGCGTCGTGAGAGGGAGGGAGTGATGAAGACGATCCTCGCCGTTTGCGCGCTCAGTTTCGTGGCGACGACGGCCTCTGCGCAGCAGGGTACGGTCATGGGGACCTGGCTCTCCGAGTCCGGTGTCGCCCAGATCAAGATTGGACCCTGTCCGGATGCTGCAAGCGGCCCGATCTGCGGCTTCGTGGTGAACCTCATCAATCCGAAGGGGCCGGACGGTGCGGCCGTCGCGCCGGATGCCGCCACCGACTATCGCAACGAGAACCCGGCACTGCGCACGCGCAAGGTGCTCGGGATGCCGCTGATCTGGGGGTTCAAGCAGGCCGCGCAGTCCAACACCTTCGAGGACGGCAAGGTCTACAACGGCGAGGACGGCAAGACCTACAGCGCCAACATCAGCCTGCAGCCGGACGGCAAGCTGCGCCTGCGCGGTTTCGTCGGCACGCCGATGTTCGGCAAGACACAACTCTGGACGCGCGTGAATTAGGAGAGGAAACGCAAATGGACATGGGCATCAAGGGCCGCAAGGCCATCGTCTGCGCGGCAAGCAAGGGACTGGGTCGGGGCTGCGCCGAGGCGCTGGCCGGCGAGGGCGTCGACCTCGTGATCAACGCCCGCACCAAGTCGGAGCTCGAGGCGACGGCCGAGGAGATCCGCAAGAAGTACGGTGTGAAGGTCACGGCGGTCGCGGTCGACGTCACGACCGAGGACGGCCGCAAGCAGGTCCTGGCGGCCTGTCCCGAGCCCGACATCATCGTCAACAATGCCGGCGGCCCACCGCCGGGCAACTTCCGCGACTGGAACCGCGAGGACTGGATCAAGGCGCTCGACGCCAACATGCTGACGCCGATCGAATTCATCAAGGCGAGTGTCGATGGCATGATGAAGCGCGGCTTCGGGCGCATCGTGAACATCACCTCGAGCTCGGTGAAGGCGCCGATCGATATTCTCGGCCTCAGCAACGGCGCCCGCTCGGGCCTCACCGGCTTCGTGGCTGGCGTCGCGCGCACGACGATCCGTCATGGCGTGACCATCAACGGCCTGCTGCCGGGTCCCTTCGATACCGACCGCCTGCGCGGCACGACGAAGGCGCGCGCGGCGAAGGCCGGGCGCAGCTTCGAGGAGGAGTACGCGACCGCCGCCAAGGCACATCCGGCCGGCCGCTTCGGCACCGCCGAGGAGTTCGGCATGATGTGCGCTTTTCTCTGCAGCGTTCACGCTGGCTACATGACCGGCCAGAACATCCTGATGGATGGCGGACAGTATCCCGGCACCTACTGAGGCGTTAGCGCGGGTCCAGATCGCGCGGCCGGACGAAGGCCAGAAGCTCGCATGTTCCTGGAGCCAGGGCGCTCCAGGGGCCCTGGCGAAGAGCGAGCGTTGCCAGGGTTCCGGTGGGATATTTGTCCCGGAGGCGTTGCAGCGCCTCTCCCGGGCCCTGGGCGGCCAGGGCGACGGCGAATTCTCCGATCCCTTCGTTGTGGCCGATCAGCAGGACGGTCGCGACGTCCTCGGGCAGGGCCTGCAGCCGTTCCAGGAGCTCGCTCTCGGAGGCGAGGTAGAGCTGCTTCTCAAGTGAAATCGGCGGGGTGGGACTGCCGAGTGCCTTCACGAGCGGCGCTAGCGTCTGGCGCGTCCGGGCTGCCGTCGAACACAGGATCAGATCGGGGCGGGGCGCCTTCGCGGCCGTGTGGGCGGCCATGGTCCTGGCCGCGCGTTCGCCGCGATCGTTCAGCGCGCGGTCGTGATCGGTCTGGTGGGGGATGTTCCAGGCGGATTTTGCATGCCGCAGGAGGAGAATGGTCTTCACACCCGTCATCCCAATAAAACCAACAAGAACAAAGGTTTAGTTAAATGCCATGACAGGGTCATGTGGAGACGCTACCGTTCCTGTGCATAATTTCAGGGAGAGTGCCCCCGCAGGGGTCCACATGGACGCGCTCAATTCGGCCGATCCGGCTTCGCTCGAAATACCACCCGACAGTCCTCGACGCTTCATCAATCGTGAACTGTCGTGGCTGGCCTTCAACCCGCGCGTGCTTGAGGAGGCGACCAACAAGCGCCATCCGCTGCTGGAGCGGGTGCGGTTCCTGTCGATATCCGCGGCGAACCTCGACGAGTTCTACATGGTCCGCGTCGCCGGGCTCGTCGACATGCTGCAGACCCGCTCGACCCTGCTCAGCGACGACGGCATGACGCCGCCCGAACAGCTCATTGCCATCCGCGATCGCGCCTCGACCCTGATGTCCCACCAGCAGGATGTCTGGGCGTCGCTGCAGGACGATCTGCGCCAGGCCGGCATTGCCGTGCTGGATTCGGACGAACTCACGGAGGTCGAGCGGAGCTGGCTCGACACCTACTTCATCGACCAGGTCTTCCCGATCCTGACGCCGCTGGCGATCGACCCGGCGCATCCGTTTCCGTTCATTCCCAACGGCGGCTTCTCCGCCATCCTGAAGCTGCAGCGCCGCGACGACCGCCGGCCGCTGATGGCGCTGCTGCCCTTGCCGCCGCAGGTCGACCGCTTCGTGCGCCTGCCGGGCCCGGACATCCGCTTCCTGCCGCTGGAAGACCTGATCGACATCTACCTGCCGCGCCTGTTTCCCGGCTACGAGGTGATCGAGCGCGCCTTCTTCCGCGTGATCCGCGACAGCGACGTCGAGATCAACGAAGAAGCCGAGGACCTCGTCCTTCTGTACGAGAGCGCGCTGAAGCGCCGCCGCCGGGGAGACCTGATCTCCATCTCCGTCAACAGCGCGATGCCCGCCGAGCTGCGCGACTTCCTGTTCGACCAGCTCGAGATCCCGGAGCAGACGCAGACTGTCCATGTTTTCCACCTCGACCGCATGCTGAACATCGGCGACGTGAAGGCGGTGATCGTCGACGATCGGCCCGACCTGAAGTTCGAGCCATACAATGCACGCTTTCCCGAGCGTATCCGCGATTTCGGCGGCGACTGCTTCGCGGCGATCCGTGCCAAGGACATCGTCGTCCATCATCCCTACGAAAGCTTCGACGTGGTGGTACAGTTCCTGCGCCAGGCGGCGCGCGATCCCGCCGTCGTCGCGATCAAGCAGACGCTCTATCGCACCAGTGCCGATTCACCGATCGTCAAGGAGCTGATCGCGGCGGCCGAGGCCGGCAAGACCGTGTCTGCACTCGTCGAGCTCAAGGCCCGCTTCGACGAGGAGGCGAACATCCGCTGGGCGCGCGATCTCGAGCGCGCCGGCGTGCAGGTGGTCTACGGCTTCATCGATCTCAAGACGCACGCCAAGGTCTCCATGGTGGTCCGCCGCGAGGCGCAGTCGATCCGCACGTACGTGCATTTCGGCACCGGCAACTATCACCCGATCACGGCGCGCATCTACACCGACCTGTCTTTCTTCACCTGCGATCCGGCGATGTGCCGCGACGCTGCACTGATGTTCAATTACATGACCGGCTATGCGCGCCCCGAGCAGATGGAGAAGATCGCCTTCGCACCGGTG
>CAIYWM010000865.1 GCA_903929895.1 uncultured Alphaproteobacteria bacterium | reverse complement strand
CGGCGGCTCCGGTGTGGGCTTCGCGGTCGGTGCCGGCCGAGGCTCGACGCGCGCCTCTCGTGGCGGTTCCGGCTTGGGCGGCGCTGCCTCCGGCTCGGTGAGCAGGCTCGGCTCCTCCTTGCTCTCGGGCGGCGGCGGCGGGGCCGGCGGTTGCTTCGACACCTGGTCGGTGGGCGGTGCCTGGGTCGGTCGGTCGCCGGTGACGGGTGCCGGCGGGCGCACGCCGGGAATGATCGGCGGCAGCGTCTGCGGGAGCGGAACCTGCTGCTGAGGCTGGGCCACGGGCGGCTGTGGCGGCGGCGCGGGCGGGAGCGGGTCCGGCGGCTTGGGCTGCTCGAACGAAACGGTGATCGCCTCCTCGACCGGCGGCACCGGCGGCTTCTGCTGCGCCAGCCACCACAGCACCGCCACCACGAGCACATGCAGCAGGATCGCCAGCGCGAGTGCGACGGGCGACATGCGATCGGAACGGTAGGAGAAGGCGCTTACGGCGTGGGCCACGGGATGGTTCTACAGCTTCTCGCCTCGATGCCTGGCGTCCTCATCGGGGGAGGGCATACCGGGATTGCCGAAGACCTGGAGGGCGTCCTGCCAATCTAGAGGAAAAGCAGAGGATTCATCCTGCGACTTTCCTTCCTCTATGTGCCTGCAGATATTGGCGTTTCTCTGGCAGAGGGATCGACCCACATCCACACCCACGTTCGGTCCCGGCCCCCTCGAACGACGATCCGGTCGCCCGGCTGCGACTCCATGACAGACGGCAAAGGCTGGAACATCACGGCCCAGCTTGAGGACGCGCCGGGCGCCGGCCTGTTCTCGTACATCCCCTCGGCATCCATCGTGAGCCTGAACCATTGGGCGATGCCATTTACCGTGCCCCCCGTGCTGGTCAGGCTGACGGCGGCCCGATGATCGGTGAACGGCCCGCCCGAGCTGAAGTCGAAGGAGAAGAGGTCCTCCGGGGCGCTCCGCAGCTCCAGCGCCTCATTGCCCGGCGACAGAGCGATGCACGCGGAAAAACTGTTCATCAGCGAGAGATCGAAGCCCTGGACCGATCTCGTCTGCCTGAAAGCCAGATTGCGATAGCAGGCAAGAGCGATGCGCACGGAACCATGCGAGGGAATCACGCGGGTGGCGGGGTGCCCCAGCCGCCTGACCACGTCCTCCATCGTCCCGAGTATGTTTTCACCCAGCAGGTTGTTGGCGACGATCTCGGATACGATGACGTCGGCCGGGCCGGCGAGGTCGCTGCCAATCTCGAGGTCGCGCGAATGCTTGGCCATGATCCGGATGCGGTCGGCATAGCCGTTGCGCTCGGCGATCTGTGTCGCGGCGGCCGCCACGGCGGGATTCAGTTCGCAGCTCACCACCTCGGCTGCGCCCGCCCGGGCTGCCATCAGGGCGAGAAGGCCCGATCCTGCGCCGATGTCGAGGACACGGGAACCCGGGACGATGCTGCGACGCAAGGCGGCGTCGAAGGCCGAGTTGCGCGCCGTATCCGCGAGGATCGCCTGGTGCCAGTCCGGCACGCTGCTTTCCAGGACGAGCAACGCGATCCGCTCGATCTCAGGGTCTTCGGGGGCGAGCCGGCGTGCCTCGGCCGCGAGTTCGGCGGCGCGTTCCTTCTCGCCACCCTCGACCAGGGCCTTCGCCAGCCGCACCATGCTTGCGGGATTGGCAACGAGATGTGAAGCCGTCTCGGGTGCCGAGAGGCGCTGAAGCAACATTGCGCTGTGCTTCTCGATGGTCGTTCGAGGACGCAGGGTCATCCGATCACCAGTTGCGACACCTTTCAGCGGAAGAAAATCACGGTGAGCAGAACGAACAGCGGCAGGAGAATGCCGCATGACCAAGCCATGTAGCCGAAGAAGCTCGGCATTCGGATGCCGGCCTCCTCGACCACCGCCTTGACCATGAAGTTGGGCGCGTTACCGATATAGCTGTTGGCGCCCATGAAAACCGCGCCGCACGAAATCGCTGCGAGCGTGCTGGCAAGGGCCCCCATCAGCATGTCGGGATCGCCGCCGGCCAGGTTGAAGAAGACGAGATAGGTCGGCGCATTGTCGAGGAAGCTCGACAGGAGGCCGGTCAGCCAGAAGTACCAGACGTCGTTGGGCTGGCCGTCGGGTCCTGTCACCAGGGCGACCAGCGGCGCCAGAACGCCGTCCTTGCCGGCCCGCAGGATGGCCAGCGCCGGCGCGATGGTGATGAAGATGCCGGCGAACAGCTTGGCGACTTCGAGCATGGGAGCCCAGCTGAAGCCGTTGTCGAGACGGGACGCCCGCGACGTCAGTCGAAGCGACAGGAAGCAGATCGCCACCAGGATCAGGTCGCGCAGGACGTTCTGCAACTCGAGCGTGACGTGGAAGACCGTGAAGTGGATGCCGGGCTTCCAGGTGCCGCTGGCCAGCACCGCCCCGACGATGACAGCCAGCAGGATGATGTTGACGCCGCCCTCGATCCGCACCGGCGTCTCCGGCGTGGGGTCGTGCTTCGGCGGACCCTCCTTGCGGTACCAGTAGCTGTCGATTGCGTAGAACAGTGCCAGCAGCACGATGGCGCAGACCAGCATTTCGCCGAACAGGTGCGTCGTCGTCCAGAAGAAGCTCACGCCCTTCAGGAAGCCCAGGAACAGCGGCGGATCGCCGAGGGGTGTCAGCGCGCCGCCGATGTTCGACACCAGGAAGATGAAGAACACGAAGACGTGGATCTTGTGCCGGCGACCGTCGTTGGCGCGGATCATGGGCCGGATCAGCAGCATCGACGCGCCGGTCGTGCCCATCCAGCCCGCCAGCACCGTGCCGATCGCCAGCAGGGCCGTGTTCATCGACGGCGAGCCGTGCAGGTTGCCCTTGATGTGGATGCCGCCGGTCACGGTGAACAGCGCCGTCAGCAGCACGATGAAGGGGATGTAGTCGAGCAGCAGCAGGTGGACGACCTCGTAGACCGCGCTCGGGACACCGTGGATCAGCGCGAACGGGATGACGATCAGCGCCGCCCAGGCCGCGGAAACCTTGCCGAAATGGTGATGCCAGAAGCTCGGCGCGGCGAGCGGCATGATCGCGATCGACAGGAGGATGCCGGCAAAGGGGATCATCCAGGCGAGGCCGAGATGGCGTCCGTCGATCGCCGGGGCGTCGGCTCCGGCCGCCAGTGCCGGCAGCGCTAAGGCGAAGGTAAGCAGGCCTGGGAGGATGTGTCGGAGTTTCATCAGCCCACGTAGGTTGCCGTGACGCCGCCGTCGACGGTCAGGGTATGACCGTTGACGTAGCTCGCGGCCGGGGAGGCCAGGAAGATTGCCGCGCCGGCGATCTCCGACGGGTCGGCCCAGCGCTTCGCCGGGCAGCGCAGCCGCATCCGTTCCCCGGCGCCTGAGTCGATCAGCGCCTCGTTGGTTTCGGTCGCGAAGAAGCCGGGCGACAGGGCGTTGGAGGTGACGCCGGTGGCGCCGAGTTCCGACGCGAGCGCCCGGGCGAGGGCTTCGAGGCCGGCCTTGGCGGCGATGTAGGACGAAGCGCCGGGCGCGGCGAGTGTCGCGGCGATCGAGGTGACGAGGATCAGGCGTCCCCAGCCGCGCTCGACCATGCCCGGCACGACCAGCCGGATCAGCGCCTGCGCCGCCGACAGATCGGTGTCGACCAGGCGCGCGAAGTCGTCGGACTCGATCTCGGTGAAGGGGCGCCGGTCACGCTCGCCGACATTGTGAATCAGGATGTCGATCGGCCCGGTTTTGGCAAGCGCCAGCTTCATGGCCACGCGGTCGGCCATCTCGAACACGACCGCGTCGGTCGCCCGGCCGGCGGCCCGCAGCTCGTCCAGTCGTGGCGCCAGCCTTGCGTGAGATCGGCCGTGCAGCAGCACCCGGGCGCCGGCTTCAGCCAGGCCCTTGGCCATCTCCCAGCCCAGGCCGCGCGCCGATCCGGTGATCAGCGCGGTGCGGCCGTCGAGGCGGAACTTCTCCGGGAAGGTCGACATGGGTCGGGACATTCGGCTATTGCGACAGCCGACTTAGCTTTGGATTCGCATATGCTGCAACTGCCTAAAGTGATCGGCCATCGCGGCGCCATGGCCTATGCGCCCGAAAACACGCTGGAATCGTTCCGCGAAGCCCATCGCCGTGGCGCGACCTGGGTCGAGATCGACGTCAAGCTGACGGCCGACGGCGTGCCCATCGTGATGCACGATTCGTCGCTGAAGCGGACGACCGGGGTCGACCGGCTGGCGTCCGAGATGCGCGCATCCGAGCTGCCGCTCTCGGTGCCGACCTTCGAGCAGGCGATCGCCTGCTTCGGCGAGCTGGGCCTGGGCTGCAATGTCGAGATCAAGCCCTGCGAGGGCCGCGAGGCCGAGACCGCCCGGGTGACCGTCGAGACCCTGCGGCGCCTGTGGCCGGCCTCGTTGCCGGCGCCGTTGCTGTCGAGCTTCAAGGACCTGTCTCTTGCCACCGCCCGCGAGGCAGCGCCTGAATTCGCGCGGGCGCTGCTGATCGACGAGCTGAAGGACGACTGGCGGGGACGCGCCGAAGCGGTGTCGGCGGCCGGCATCAACACCAACGGCAAGCGGCTGACGGCGGTTCGCGCGGTCGAGATCCGCAAGGCCGGCTATGTCCTCAGCGTCTACACCATCAACGATGGCGACGTGGCACGGGCGCTGGTCGGCATGGGCGTGCAGTGCATCATCAGTGACGCGCCGGACGTAATTCTGGCCGCCCTCACTTAATATCGCCGTTAGGGGTTGCATTCGATGCGCAGTCTTGGTGGACTGTCATCAGACCGCAACAAAAGAGACACATCGCAGTCTTGCGGCCCGACGATACATCGCCGGGGATTCCTTCTGGGAGGTTTGTTCGACATGACACGGATTCTACTGTCTTCCGTCGCGGCTGCGGCGGTGCTGGCGAGCGCGTCCACCGCGTTTGCGCAGACCGAAGTCCAGTTCTGGCACGCCATGGGCGGCAACCTGGGTGAAGCGGTCAACGCTCTGGTCGACGGCTTCAACAAGTCGCAGACCGAGTACAAGGTGAATCCGGTCTACAAGGGCTCCTACACCGAGACCCTGACGGCCGCGATCGCCGCCTTCCGCGCCAAGCAGGCGCCGCACATCGTGCAGGTCTTCGAGGTCGGCACCGCCAACATGATGGCCGCCAAGGGCGCCGTCTATCCGGTCTACCAGCTCATGGCCGACGCCAAGGAGCCGTTCGATCCCAAGGCCTTTATCGGCCCGGTCTATGGCTACTACACGACGCCGGACGGCAAGCTGCTGTCGATGCCGTTCAACTCCTCGACGCCGGTTCTCTACTGGAACAAGGAGCTGATGCAGAAGGCGGGTCTCGATCCGAACACGCCGCCCAAGACCTGGCCGGAGCTGGGCGAGATGGCCAGGAAGGCCGTCGCCGCGGGCGCCAAGTGCGGGTTCACGCCGCAGTGGCAGACCTGGACCATGATCGAGAACTACGGCGCCTGGCATAATCTGCCGTATGCGACGAAGGACAACGGCTTCGGCGGCACCGACATCGAGCTGAAGTTCAACGACCCCGCTCGCGTCAAGTTCATCCAGATGCTGGCCGACTGGACCAAGGACAAGACGTTCGTCTACGGCGGTCGCGAGGGCAAGTCGACGGCACTGTTCACCGCCGGCGACTGCGTGTTCCACGTCGCCTCGTCCGGCTCGGCCGCGGGCATCGACAAGGCGCTGGGCGGCGCGAGCAAGTACGGCATGGGCATGATGCCCTATTCGCCGGACGTCATCGCCAAGCCGCAGAACTCGATCATCGGCGGCGCCACCCTGTGGGTGCTGCAGGGCCGTCCGGCCGCTGAGTACAAGGGCGTCGCCAAGTTCATGAGCTACCTCGCCAGCACCCCGGTGCAGGCCAAGTGGCACCAGGAGACGGGCTACGTGCCGATCACGACGGCTGCCGCCGAGGCGACCGAGAAGGAAGGCTTCTACAAGAAGTTCCCGGGCCGCGAAGTGGCCGTCCAGGAGCTGACGCTCAACCCGCCGACGGCCAACTCCAAGGGCCTGCGCATCGGCAACTTCGTGCAGATCCGTGACATCGTCGACGGCGAGCTCGAGAACGTGTGGTCGGGCAAGAAGGACGCGAAGACCGCGCTCGACGACGCCGTCAAGGCGGGCAACGATCAGCTCAAGCGCTTCGAAGCGGCCAACAAGTAAAGTGGCCTTGTCTGTGCCCTTGTTCATGTT
>CAIYWM010000864.1 GCA_903929895.1 uncultured Alphaproteobacteria bacterium | reverse complement strand
GTCGTCGAAAAGGCCTTCGTCGAGTAAACGCCCCCGATTGGGAACCTCTTGCTAGGCTCTTTGCTCTGGCGCCAGCACCTCGCCTGCCTTCACCACCTGGCGGTCGTCGAGCCAGACCGTGGCGTCGCGCAGCGGGATATCCAGATGCAGTGGTGCGCGGCGCGTGCCGCCTCCCGAGAGATTGGGGCCGGTCGAGAAAAGGAAATTGCCGTAGTGTCCGCGGCCGTCCTGCCCCTCGATATCCTTCTTGTCGTAGAAGCCCAGTGCATCCCATCGCGAGTTGCGGCTGAGCCCCCAGCCGAGATGTGAGACGGCGAACACCTCGGGGTTGGCGTAGGAATCGAGCGTCGCTTTGAGCAGCATGGCGTCGACACCACCCTCGATCGCACGGATATATCCCCCTTCGATCCGGAGCGTGATGGAAGTGCGGACATATTCCTTCTGAGGGAAGATCATATCGCCCTCGGCGATCACAACGGTGCCGTTGGCCGAGCCCTCGTTACCGTAGGTCGTCACGAAGGCACCCGGCCACTGGTCCCAATGGCCGGGCTCGTCCGAGAACCCGTACTGGCAGTTGCCCGACAGTTCACCCAGCCGCACCTCGAAGTCCGTGCCCGCTGCAGTGGACACACGCATGCTCTTCGAGGCCCTGATACAGGCCTGGGCATGCACGACGCGGCCCTTGTCGGCCTCGCAGGGCAGCATGCGCTCAAGAATCTCCGGCGGCTCGAGCACGACCAGCGTGCGCGTACCATAAGGTGCGAGACGCCGTATCTCCGGATCGTGGCTGTGCGAGAGATCGACCACGAAGTCGGCGTCGCGAAGCGCCGCGAGCGCGGTCGACGGCAGGCGGTTGGCGTTCTCGACTTCGAGATAGGCTGCGGCTGCACCGCGCTCGCGCGCTACCTGCAGGGCGATGGCGCGGTAGCGCGTGTCGACGCCCTGGGCGCCCAGAACGATGGCCGTCTCACCCTCGTGCAGCTTGCAGAGTCCCAAGACATGGTGCCACGCAGCATGCTGGCCGTTGGTGAACATGTCGCTTCTCCTCACTAAGTGGCGATGGCCTTGCTGCGCGCGACGACACGGTCGAGCTTGCGGTAGTCGGGCAGCACAGCGTCGATGCGCCTTCCGCCGCGGATCACCAGCCGGTCGGGCTGGCGCCGCGCCAGAAGCTCGCTGTAGTCGCGTGCGCCGAACAGCTGGAAGTCGGCCGGGCCGCCGGGTCGGATGCGCCCGCCCTCGGGCACACCCAGCACCGCGGCCGGCACCGTCGTCACCGAGGAGGGCCAGCGATCGAGCTCGGCCTCGAGATGCCCGATGCGCACACCCGCGCCGAACACCTCGATCATGTCGTGGTCTCCGAACGCATGATACGGGTCGCGACAATTGTCGCTGGCCAGCGCCACGTTCACACCGGCCGCCTTCAGCTCGTGCAACAGCGGGATGCCTCGCCAGCGCGGCGTACCGCCGCCATCGATCCGGCCCTGCAGGAACTGATTGACCATCGGCAGGCTGACGATGGTGAGACCCGCATCGCGCGCGAGTCCGATGGTGCGCCTGTAGGTGGGCTCGTCCTGCATCGACATGCTGCAGCAGTGACCGCACACGACATGGCCCTCATAGGCGTTTCGCATCACCGCCTCGGCGACCTGGGCGAGCGTCGTCGAGGACGGCGCGCCGTTCTCGTCGACATGCAGGTCGACATCGAGCCGGCGCGCTTTTGCCAGCCCCAGCAGCCGGTCGAGCCGCCGGTCGAGGAGGAGCGGGTCCTCGCCAGGATCCAGCCGGTAGGTGATGCCGCCCAGCCGCGCACCCGACTCCACGATGAGATCGACCAGCGCGCCGTTCTCCGGCGTGTCGTAGAGGTCGGTGCTGACCAGCGCCGCCGCCTCGACGACCATGCGCCCGGCCCACCGCTCGCGCAGCCGGCGGAACACCGCGAAGCTCACTTCGGCCTGGCCCGGCACGAAGCAGTCGATGTGCGTGCGGACCGCGCCGGTACCATGGGCATAGGCGCATTCCAGCGCGAACTCGAAACGCGCCTCCACATCCTCCTCGCGCCAATGCCGCTCGGTATCGGCGCGCGTCGCGGCGCGGGCACCGGCCAGCGTGCCCTCGGGATTGCGCGCCCGCGGGAAGATGTGGCCCTTATCGAGATGCGCGTGCAGGTCGGCGAAGGGCGGCAGCAGCATGCCGCCATCGGCATCGCAGCCAGCACCATCCACGAGCGACCCGGCCGGCAACAGCGCGCCGACGTGCCCGCGCTCGATCACCAGGTCGAGCGTCACCAGCCCGTCCTCGTCGGCGAGACCGGGGGCACCCTCCGCCAGCACCTGCGACGGGATGCGGACGTTGGCGACGTGGATGCGGTCGTCCCGCGGCCAGGATGGAATCATGTCTGCACCTTCACAGGCGGTTGAGCGCGGCGAGCATGCGCTCGGGTGTCATCGGCAGCTCGGTGATGGACGCACCGAGCGGCCGGATCGCGTCGTTGACGGCGTTGAGAACGGCGCCGACCGCGCCGGTGGTGCCGGCCTCGCCCGCACCCTTGGCGCCCAAAACGGACTGCGGCCACGGAGTCTCGACATGATCGATCACCATGTCGGGCAGGTCGGAGGCCAGCGGCACGAGATAATCGGCGAGCGTGGCGTTCTGCACCTGGCCGCCGGCGTCGTACACCAGCTCCTCGAACAGTGCCTGGCCGATGCCCTGGGCGATCCCGCCGCGCACCTGCTCCGCCACCAGCAGCGGGTTGACGATGGTGCCGAAATCGTCGACCGCCCAGTGGCGCAACAGCTGCACCGCGCCCGTTCGCACATCGACCTCGACCAATGAGGCTTGCACGCCATTGGTCGGCACCAGCGCGGGCCAGTCGTGGCCGAGATGGCGCGATAGGGAGAGGCTCACCTGCGCCCCCCTGGGCAGCAGCTGGGGCTTGAAGTGCACGATCTCGGCCAGGTCGGCCAGGCTGATGCCGTTGCCCTCTTCACTGCCGGCAGGGGCGATCATTCCGTCGGTCATCGACAGCCGCTCGGCGCCGGTCTGCAGCAGCTGCGCCGCCGCCTCGAGGATTACCGCGCGCAACTCGCGTGAGGCATGGAGGGCCAGCTCGCCGCCGACCGCGGTACCGCGCGACGCTCGCACGCCCGAGCCGTAGGGTGTGGCCTGGCTGTCGCCGGAAACGATGCGAACACGATCGAAGGGGACGCCGAGTTCGTCGGCGATCACCTGCGCCACCACCGTGTGCGTGCCCTGCCCCTGGTCGGTAACGCTGATGGCACAGCGCACCGCGCCCGAGGGGTCGACCGAGAGGGTGATGCCGTCCTGCGCCGTGGCCTTGCGGATATGGGCGTTGGAGGGTGCATTGGTCGCGGTGCGCTCGATGAAGCAGGCGATGCCGAAGCCTCTATGGATGCCTTCGCCACGCAGCCGTTCATTCTCGGCGCGGAGGGCCGGGATGTCGATGATCTCCCCGAGCCGGCGCAGGCAGGCCTGATGCGACAGCGCGTCGAGATCGATGCCTGTACGCGTCCTCACCGGATAGGCGTCGTCCGGTACGTAGTTGGCGAGCCGCAATGCCACGGGATCAAACCCCATGGCGGCCGCCGCCTTCTCGATCAGGTGTTCGGCGATGGCCGAGGCGATTGGATGACCGACGCCGCGATACTGGCCGACGATATTCTTGTTCTGGAACACGACCTCGAGCCGACCGCCGACATGCGGCACACGATAGGGCGCCATGGCCAGCCGCACCGCCTCGTCAGCCTCCTGCACGCTGGAGCCCGGATGGGTCGAAAAGGCGCCCATGGCGAGACGGGTCTCAGCCCTCCACGCCACGAACCTGCCCCCCTCGTCGAGCGCCAGCTTCGCCGTCACGATCTGCTCGCGGGCATGGATGTCGGCAAGCAGAGCTTCCATGCGATCGGCGATGTACTTTACCGGCCGGCCGATCAGGCGCGAGATGGCCACGGTCGCCACCTCGTCGGAATAGAGATGGATCTTGGCGCCGAACGAGCCTCCGACATGCGGGCAGATCACGCGAATGCGGCCCTCGTCGAGGCCGAGATGGGTGGCATAGAGCGAGCGCAGCTGATGCGGCGCGGTGTGGCTCTGATACACGCTCAGACTGCCGTCGCCCGGCAGGTAGCTCGCCACGACGCCACGCGTCTCCATCGGCATCACAGTCTGTCGGTTGAACCGGAAGGAGGCCTCAACGACGCACGCCGCCTCGTCGAACAGCGCGCGGTTCTCCGGATCGCCGACTTCGGCCTGATAGGCAAGGTTGCCCGCAAGATCGGAATGGGCGCGCGCCGCGTCCGGCGCCATCGCGCCTTCCAGATCGCAGGCCGGCGGCAACAGCTCCCAATCGATCTCGACCAACTCGACCGCATCCTCGGCAAGCGCACGGCTCTCAGCCACCACCGCAACGACGGCCTGGCCCACGAACACGACGCGGTCCGTTGCCAGAGGATACTGGGTGCGCAGCACGTAGCCTGGATAGGTCTGCGAGGTCTGCCACCCCTTGCAGAGCGGCGCCAGGTCGGCGGCGGTGACGACGCGCACCACGCCGGGCATCGCGTCGGCCTCGGCGGTGCGGATGGCCACAATGCTTGCGTGCGCGTGCGGTGACCGCAGGAAGGCCACATGCAGCACGCCCGGCACCGTGACATCGTCGATGTAGGTGCCGCGGCCACCGACGAACAGCTTGGCGTCGCCGCGCCGATGCGACGAGCCGACCGCCTTGGTCGTTACGCCGGTCATGGTTTCCCCTTCGCGGCCGCCGCTACGGCATCGACGATCGCCTCGTAACCGGTGCAACGGCAGATGTTGCCGGACAGCGCCTCCCGGATTTGCTCGCGCGAGGGATTGGGCTCGCGCGACAGCAGCTCGGCCGCGGTCAGGAGCATGCCAGGCGTGCAGAAGCCGCATTGAAGCGCGTTGCGGTCGACGAACGCCGCCTGCAATGCCGCGATTCGGCCGCTGTCGCTCGCCCCCTCGATCGTCTCGACCTCAGCGCCGTCAAGCTGTACCGCAAAGACGAGGCAGCCGCGCACGACCGCCCCGTCGAGGACGATGGAACAGGCGCCGCAAACGCCGTGCTCGCAGCCGACATGGGTGCCGGTGAGACCGGACTCGTGCCGGATCATGTCTGCCGCACTGGTGCGCGGCTCGACATGCTTGGCCACGGCGCGGCCGTTCAGCCGGAATTTGATCGTGTGAATCCCGCTCATGCCGCCACACCCGCGCGATCGATATCGTCGCGGCAGCGCCGCGCCAGTTCGGCGGCGATCACGAGCTTGGCCCGTCCAGCGGTGCCTGCGCCCGCCGTCGATGGCAGGTCGATCGCGAGCGCCGCCAGCATCTCGGCCTCGCCGGCCTGCGGCTTGTCCGCAAGTACTGCTTCGAGATGGGCAAGCCGGACGGCGCGGTCTTCGATGCCGAACGCCGCCCAGCGCTGCACCCCCTGCCCGCGCCGGCCGACGATACCCGCCAGCGCGAGATCGCCGTGACGGCGCGACATTTCGTGGAGGGCGGCCGGATCGCGCGCTGCGGTCAGCGGAATCGACACGCCGGTCAGCATCTCGCCCGGCTCGAGGGCCGTCGCGAACATCCCGCGGAAGAAGTCGCCGGCCGCGACGGTGCGCTCGGACACTGACGAGGCAATGTGCAGGGTCGCCTCGAGGACCAGCATGCAGGCGGGAAACTCCGCCGCCGGATCGGCATGGCAGAGGCTGCCGCCCAGCGTGCCGCGGTTGCGCACCGCCTGGTGAGCCACATGCCGCACCGCGCTCGCCAGCAGTGGCACGTGACGTGCCACCAGCAGATCGGTCTCGAGCTGGCGGTGGCGGACCAGCGCACCGACATGCAGCGCGTCACCGGTGAGCGTCACCCTCTGCAGCTCGGCAAGGCCGCCGATATCGACCAGCAGTGCGGGCGAGACGAGACGAAGGTTCATCATCGGCACGAGACTTTGGCCACCCGCTATCACCCGCGCGTCGACCGGCCCGGCCAGAAGGCTGCATGCCTCCTCGACCGAGGTCGCGCGTCGATAGGCGAACGGCCGCGGCTTCACAGCGCACCGGTCGGCGGTCGCAGCGCCGCACAGCGTATCGTGTGCTCGCGCAGCCACGCGTTGCCCGTGAGCAACTTCAGCGTCAGCTTGCGAAGGGCTTGGGGCATCAACGCCAGCTCGCCGTAGAAGCGCGAGACCGTCTGGACCCATTCGACGAAACGCCGCTCGTTGGCCTGCCAGGCTGCCAGCGCCGTCTCCACATCGTCGTGCTTCGCGAGCGCGTCCGCCAGCGACAGCGCCGACGTCATGGCGACGCCACCGCCCTGACCGAGGAACGGCGGCTGGGCGCTGACGGCGTCGCCGATCAGAGCAACGCGGCCGCGTGCCCAGGAATGCACGCGCACGACCTCGAACCAGTCGCCCTTGCCGTCGTCGGGAATGCGCTCGATCACCCAGTCGAGATGCGGGAAGGTCTTGAGCCACGACGCGCGGTCGAACGGCGCGCCGGCCGCCGGATCGCCGCGCACGGAAGTGAGCTGGACATAGACCTGCTGCGGGCTGCTGGGCGCATAGAGCAGCCGCCGGCTGCCGTTCCAGTGCTCGCTGATGCGGCTGCGGGATTCATCCGCCGCATCGCCCGGCTGGCGATCTATCATGATGCGATAGCCGTACTGCCCCACCGGCTTGCGCGAGCGCAGCAGCCCGAGGCTGTCGCGTACCCGGCTGTTGACGCCGTCGGCGCCGACCACGAGATCGGCGTGCTCCACCGTGCCGTCGCGGAAGCGCAGCGCGCCGCCGGGATCAGCGCCCTGTATCGACTTGCCGAAATGAATCTCGCCGCCCGCCGCCAGCACAGCATCCTTGAGCGAGGTCAGCAGCGCGCGGCGCATCGGCAGGAAGAGGCGGCCACTCGCCGCCGTGTTTTCGACGCCCAGCAGCTCGCCTTGCGCGCCGCGCCGCTCGCGGACCTGCACCTGCTGCACGCCCGCGATCACCTGCTCATAGACGCCGAGCGTCTCCAACACGCGTAGACCGTTCTCCCAGATGTAGATCGCCGCGCCCAGGATCCGGATATCGTCGCTCTGCTCGTAGATGCGGACCTGCCAACCCTTGCGCAGCAACGCCAGGCCGGCAGCTAGACCGCCGATTCCCGCGCCCGCGATGATCGCATTGCCCTTCATCAGACGTACCGCATCAGGGTGGCGAGCACGGCGCGCTGCGTCTCGTATTGCGCCGGGTCGTCGTACGTGCGCGGCCGGCGCAGGTGGCCGAGCCCGATCTCGTCACAGATGCGACTGTTCGGGCCGCTCTTCATCACCACGATGCGGTCCGAGAGATAGACGGACTCCAGTGAATTGTGCGTCACGAACAGCACGGTGCGACGGTCGGCCTCCCACAGCGAGAGCAGCAGCTGACGCATGCGAAGTGCCGTGATCTCGTCGAGCGCGCTGAACGGCTCGTCCATCAGCAGCAATTCCGGCTCGATCGAGAAGGCTCGCGCGATGGAAACGCGCTGCTGCATGCCACCTGACAGCTGGAGCGGAAAATAGTCGGCGAACGATGCGAGGCCGACGGCCTGCAGCCAGCGTTCGCAGCGCGCCGCCCATTCCGACTTGGGGACTCGTGCCGCATCGAGCGCGAACTCGATGTTGCCGCGCACCGTGCGCCACGGCAGCAGGCGCGGCTCCTGGAACAGATAGGCGATGCGGGGCTTGGCGGCGCCCACCGCGCTGCGACCGATCTCGACCTTTCCCTCGAAACTCGTGTCGAGCCCGCTGAGTGCATTGAGCAGGGTGGATTTCCCGCAGCCCGACGGCCCAAGGATCGTCACGAACTCGCCGGGCGTCACCTGCAGGTCCACGTTCTCCAGCACACGAAGCCGGGAGCCGTCAGCGGTCTGGAACTCCTTTGCGAAGTCCCGGATGGCGATGGATACCGACATCGCGTCAGGCCAGCCGCGCCGCGGGCCGCCAGCGGAACAGGCGGCGCTCAATACCACCCAGCACCACGACCTCGATCAGCAGCATGATGGCGACGAAGAAAACCGTGTATTCGAGCACGCGGCCGAGATCGAACAGTTGGTGATAGTATTCGATCTGGTAGCCGATGCCGTTGCTCCGGCCGAGCAGCTCGACGAACAGCACCATCTTCCAGACGAGGCCGAGACCGAACCGTGCCGATGCCATCAGCGAGGCGGCCAGCTGCGGCAGGACGACGGACGTCACGATGCGTACCGACGATAGGCCGAACCCGCGCGCCATCTGGATCAACTTCACATCGACGGCTTTGGCGCTTTCCCAGATGTTGATCGTCAGCACCCAGACCACGGCCAGCGCTGCCGCTACGACAGCCGCGAACTCGTTCAGGCCGATCGAGGTGTAGGCGAGGATGATGAAGACGAGGCTGGGAATCATCAGCCCGATGACCACCCAGGAGCCGAATAGCTGGCGGGCGAACGCCGAAAAGCCCAACGCGATCCCGAAAGGTATGGCGATCGCCATCGACAGGGCAAATCCCAGAAAGATGCGCATCAGCGTCACGCCCAGATGCTTCCAGATCTCCGGCTTCTGGACGTCCTGGACCAGATAGATCAGCACCTGGTGCGGCGGCGGCAGCAACGGCTTGGCCGGCAGCCAGGCCGCCGCGTACCAGATCGCCAGCAGCATCGCGACCGACGCCAGCCTGGGCACCGCGCCGGCGAACAGACGCGACTTCACGGTCTGTCAGCTCGAGAAGCTGGTGTTGAAAATGCCCGTCGGCAGGGCGTCGACACCCATGGCTTCCTTGCCGCCCGTCGCATAAAGCACGTCGAAGAGCTGCTTGGTCT
>CAIYWM010000863.1 GCA_903929895.1 uncultured Alphaproteobacteria bacterium | reverse complement strand
CACAGAGGAGACGACCACGGGCGTCCATCGCCTCTACAACATGGCGAAGGAAGGCAAGCTCCTGTGGCCGGCCATCAACGTGAACGACTCGGTCACCAAGTCGAAGTTCGACAACCTCTACGGCTGCCGTGAATCGCTGGTGGACGGCATCCGCCGCGGCACCGACGTCATGATGTCGGGCAAGGTCGCGATGGTCGCGGGCTTCGGCGACGTGGGCAAGGGCTCGGCCGCCTCGCTGCGCCAGGCCGGCTGCCGCGTCATGGTCTCCGAAGTCGATCCGATTTGCGCCCTGCAGGCCGCAATGGAAGGCTACGAGGTCGTCACCATGGAAGAAGCGGCTCCCAAGGCCGACATCTTCGTGACCGCGACCGGCAACGTCGACGTGCTGACGCTCGAGCACATGAAGGCGATGAAGCACCGCGCCATCATCTGCAACATCGGCCACTTCGACAGCGAGATCCAGATCTCGTCCTTGCGTAACTTCAAGTGGCACAACGTGAAGCCGCAGGTCGACGAGGTCGAGTTCGCCGACGGCAAGCGCATCATCGTGCTGTCGGAAGGCCGCCTCGTGAACTTGGGCAATGCCACGGGCCATCCGAGCTTCGTGATGTCGGCCTCGTTCTCGAACCAGACGCTGGCCCAGATCGAGCTGTGGACCAACCCGACCAAGTACGAGAAGCAGGTCTACACGCTGCCGAAGTTCCTCGACGAGAAGGTCGCGGCGCTCCACCTCGAGAAGGTTGGCGCCAAGCTGACCAAGCTTCGCCCCGACCAGGCCAAGTATATCGGCGTGCCCGAGGCCGGCCCGTTCAAGGGCGACCTCTACCGGTACTAATCGCCCACAGGGGCGCATGCTAAAAGTCGGCATCGAAAGATGCCGACTTTTTCTTTGACCCTTCCTGATGAGGCCGCGACCGAGCGGCTGGGCGCAGCGCTGGCTGCCCGCCTCAGGCCGCGCGACGTCGTGGCGCTGGAGGGCGGTCTCGGCGCCGGCAAGACGACGCTGGCCCGCGCACTCCTGCGCGCCGCCGCGGGCGATCCGGCGCTGATCGTGCCCAGCCCCACTTTCACGCTCGTCGAGGTCTACGAAACCGCCCGCGGCAGCTTCTGGCATTTCGACCTCTATCGCCTGGAAGAGCCCGAACAGGTCTTCGAACTGGGCTGGGAAGAGGCGCGCATCGACGGCGTGGTCCTGGTCGAATGGGCCGAGCGCCTGGGACCGCTGCTGCCGCGCGAGCGGCTCACCGTCAGCCTGTCGGTCGAGGGTGAAGGCCGGCGCGCAATCCTGGAAGGAGACTCCCGCTTTGGCGAAATCTGAACGCGACCAGCTGCGCGCCGAGTTCGTGAGCCGCGCCGGCTGGGGCGATGCCGGCGAACGCCTGCTGGCGGGCGATGCCTCGTTCCGCAAATATTTCCGCCTGAGCCGGCCGCGCGGTTCGGCGGTCGTCATGGATGCCCCACCGCCTCAGGAAGATGTGCGGCCCTTCGTGCGGATCGGCAGGCACCTGATCGCGCTCGGCCTCAGCGCGCCGGAAATCCTCGCCGAGGATGCCGGGCACGGCTTCCTGCTGCTGGAAGATTTCGGCGACGACACCTATGCCCGCGTCCTGGCGGCAGGCGGAGACGAGGGCGAGCTTTATGCCCGGGCGACCGACGTGCTGGTAGAGATCTATCGCGCCGGCGAGCGCAGCCTGTTGCCCGGCCTCGGCGCCTATACGGGCGACGCGCTGATCGAGGCCGCGATGCTGCTGCCGGAATGGTACCTGCCGGAAGCGACCGGCACACCGACGTCGCCCGAGGAATCCAAGCGCTACGTCGCGGCGTGGCGGGAGTGCCTCGCCGCGCTGCCGGCCACCGGCGAGACGCTGCTGCTGCGCGACTACCACAAGGACAATCTCCTGTGGCTGCCGGCGCGGCCCGGCGTGAGGGCCTGCGGCCTGCTCGATTTCCAGGACGCCCAGCGCGGCCATCCTTCGTATGACCTCGTGTCGCTCATCGAGGATGCGCGCCGCGACGTGGCGCCCGCCATCCATGCCGCCTGTCTCGATCGCTATGTCGGCGAAGCAGGCATCGCCGACGCCGCCGGTTTCCGCACCGGCTTCGCGCTGATGGCCGCGCAACGCCACGCCCGCATCATCGGCCTGTTCGTTCGCCTGCTGCGGCGCGACGGCAAGCCCGACTACCTGCGCCACCTGCCGCGCGTCTGGCGCATGTTCGAGCGCGCGCTGCAGCATGAGGCGCTGTCGCCGCTGCGCGCCTGGGTCAACCGCACCCTGCCTCCGGAGCTGCGCCGCATCGGAGCGGGCTCGTGATCCGCAGCGCGATGATCCTGGCGGCGGGCCGCGGCGAGCGCATGCGGCCCCTCACCGATTCGACGCCCAAGCCGCTGATCCCCGTCGCCGGCCGTTCGATGCTCGAACGCTCCATCGATCGCCTGCAACGCACCGGCGTCCAGAACATCGTCGTGAACGTGCATCACCTGGGTAGCCAGATCGCCGACCGCCTGGGCGGCCGAGCGCGCATCATCCGCGAGGACCATCTGCTGGAAACCGGCGGCAGCGTCCGCAATGCGCTGCCCCTGCTGGGCAACGGACCATTCTTCGTCCTGAACGGCGACGGCCTGTGGCGCGATGGACCGGAATCGATGCTGGGTCGCCTGTCGGCGGCGTGGGATCCCAACCGCATGGACGCGCTCCTGCTGCTCCATCCCCTGGCCACCGCCATCGGCCGCGAGGAGAAGGATCGCGGCGACTATTATCTTGAGCCGGACGGCCGCGCCAGGCATCGCGGCACGGCCGAAACCGCGCCCTATCTCTTCGCGAGCATCTCGGTCTGCGATTCACGCCTGTTCAACGGCTCGCCCGAAGGTCCCTTCTCGCTCCTGAAACTGTGGAACCGCGCGGAGCAGGCCGGCCGTCTGCATGCCCTCGTGCATGATGGCGACTGGTTCCACATCGGCACGCCCGCGGCCCTCGCCGAGGCCGAACGCGTGCTGGGATGAAGGGCCTCTTCACCATCGCCACGGAGCGGCGCTTCGCCGACGAACTGGCGCGGGTGGTGCTGGCCGAGCATGTCGGAGATCCGCTGGCCCTCGCCGACGTGCTGATCCTGCTGCCGACGCGGCGCTCGGTGCGTGCCCTGCGCGAAGCCTTCCTGCGCGCCGCCGACGGAAAGCCCACGATCCTGCCGCGCATGGCGCCGCTGGGCGATGTCGATGACGGCGAATGGGAGATCGCCTCCGGCGACGGCGATGCGCTCACCCTGCCGCCCGCAATCGACCCGACCGAGCGTGAGGCGCTTCTGGCGCAGCTCGTGGCCGCGTTTACCGATGACCAGGGTCATCCCATCGCGCAATCGGCCGCGCAGGCGCTGAAACTCGCGCGCGAACTCGCTCGCCTGCTCGACGAACTCGCCATCGAGGGCGTGTCGTTCTCGCAACTCGAAGGGCTGGTCGAAGGCAACTTCGCGAGCCACTGGCAGCGGACGCTCAGGTTCCTCGCCATCGTCGGCGAACACTGGCCGCAGATGCTGGCCGGGCGCGGACAGATCGACGCCATCGAGCGGCGTACCCTGGCGATCCGCAACCAGGCCGACCGATGGCGCGCCAACCCTCCAGCGACGCCGGTGATCGCGGCGGGCTCGACCGGCTCGCAGCCCGCGACGCGCGACCTTCTCGCGGCCATCGCCGAACTGCCGCAGGGCGTGGTCGTCCTGCCGGGCCTCGACCAGGACATGGACGAGGCGAGCTGGGAGGCTCTCGATCCATCGCATCCGCAGTACGGCCTGCGCGAACTGCTGACCGCGCTGGGCCGCACGCGCGCCGACATCCAGGAGTGGCCCGGCGCCGCGAGTGGCTCGGTGCGTCATTTCCTCATCACCGAGCTGATGCGGCCGGCGGAGACCAGCGACGCCTGGGTCAAGCCGGAGGCCGCGTCGCTCGAGCACGTGACCCGCGCCGATTGCGCCACACCGCACCAGGAGGCGCTGGTCGTGGCGCTGGCCCTGCGCAGCGTTCTCGACACGCCGGGACGCACGGCGGCACTCGTCACGCCCGACCGTGGACTGGCGCGACGCGTCGCTGCCGAACTGAAGCGCTGGCAGATCGACATCGACGATTCGGCCGGCACGCCGCTGGTGGACACGCCGGCCGCCGCGCTTCTGCATGCGCTGATTGCCGTGGTCGATGCGGGCTTCGCGCCGGTCGAGTTGCTGGCGCTGCTCAAGCATCCTCTCTGCACCCTGGGAATGGACCGCGCCTTAGTGCGCGACGCGACGCGGCGGCTCGACCGCAAATGTCTGCGCGGCCTCAAGCCCGCGCCAGGCCTGGCCTCGATCCGGGCCCGCGTGGACGAAGCGAAATTCGGCGATCCCGGCGATCGCGCCGCCGTGAAGATGCTGCTCGACCGGCTGGATCAAGCGTCCCGGTCGCTCGTCGAGATGATGCAGGGCAACGCCGCGCCCGATGCACTGCTCGCCGCCACGATCGCCGCTGCCGAGAAGATCTCGCCGCCCGAGACGTTGTGGTCGGGCGAAGCCGGCAGCGCTCTCGCCGACGCGCTGGGGCTACTCCGCACCGCCTGGGCGAACTGTCCCGCGATCGCATCGGGCGAATGGCCCGGCCTGTTCGCGGCCATGCTGGAACCGGAGACGATCCGGCCGGCCTTCGGACGTCACCCGCGCCTGTCGATCTGGGGCCCGCTCGAAGCCCGCCTGCAGCGCGCTGATCTGCTGGTGCTCGGCGGCCTCAACGACGGCACCTGGCCACCGGCCGTCGAGACCGGCCCGTGGATCAATCGCCCGATGCGCGCCGAACTCGGCCTGCAGCAGCCCGAGCGTCGGATCGGCCTCTCGGCTCATGATTTCGTGGCCGCCCTCGGTGCCGAACGGGTGCTTCTGACACGCGCCGAACGCGAGGGCGGCGCGCCCACCGTGTCGTCGCGCTGGCTGGCGCGTCTCGACGCGCTGTTCGGCTACGAGCCCGGCGGCCAGGCGCCGGTACCGGAATACATCCAGCGCGGCCGACGCAGCTTCATCGCCTGGGCCGAGGCGATCGACCGGCCCGACGCCTATGAGCCATGGACGCGGCCCGAGCCGCGACCACCGGTCGAAGCGCGGCCCACGCGGCTCTCGGTTTCGAGCGTCGAGCAATGGAGGCGCGATCCCTACGGTCTCTATGCACGGCGCATTCTCGGACTGGAGGCACTCGATCCGCTGGAGGCCGAGTTGGGCGCCGCCGATCGCGGCAATGCCCTGCATAAAGCACTCGACGAGTTCCTGAGCCTGCATCCATCCGGCGTCCTTCCACCCAACGCCGCGCAGGAATTCGAGGCGCTTGGCGAAAAGCACCTCGCCGAGCTGCTAACATCCCCGGCAGAACGCGCCTTCTGGTGGCCGCGCTTCCAGCGCCTCGCGCGCTGGTTCGTCGCCGAGGAGAATGAGCGCCGCGCCAGCGGCGCGAGACTGCTGGCCAGCGAGAGCACCGCCTCGATGACGGTCGGCCCGGCCGCACAGCCTCTCCGCATCGAGGCGCGCGCCGACCGGGTCGACGAGTTGGAGCGCGGGGTCTGGGAAATCATCGACTACAAAACCGGCCGTGTGCCGACCAAGAAGGAACTAGAGGCGCTGTTCGCGCCGCAGCTCCTGCTGGAAGCCGCTATGGCCGAGCGTGGCGGCTTCGCGAAGATCGACGGCAAGGCGAAGACCGTGCGCCTCTCGTACTGGCAGGCCAACGGCCTCGACGACGGCGGCAAGGTGAGCGAGATCGAGCGCAGCGACGAGCTCGTGGCCGAGATGATGGCGCTGGTCGAGAAGATGGCGGAGCATTTCTCGAACCCCGACACGCCGTATACGGCGTTGCCCTGGCCGGCGTACGGCCCGCACTTCAACGACTACGCCCATCTCGAGCGGGTTGCCGAATGGTCGACGGCGGGAGGCAGCGAGGAATGAGCGACGTGCTCGACGCCATCGCCCTGGCGACCGAGGCGCAACGGAGCGCCACCACGCCCGATCATTCCGCCTGGGTCGTGGCCAATGCCGGCACCGGCAAGACGAAGGTCCTCACCGACCGCGTGACTCGGCTGCTGCTCGAAGGCGTCAAACCCGAGCGCATCCTCTGTCTCACCTTTACCAAAGCGGCAGCCGCCGAGATGCGCAACCGCCTCGCCCATCAGCTCGGCCGCTGGGCGCTGGCCGATGAAGCGACGCTCGACGCCGGCATCGCCAAACTGATCGACCGGGCGCCGGATCCAGCACAGCGCGTCGTGGCACGCCGCCTGTTCGCCCGCGTGCTCGATGCGCCGGGCGGCATCAACATCCTCACGATCCATGCCTTCTGCCAGGCGCTGCTGAAACGCTTCCCGCTGGAGGCGGGCGTCGCCCCGGGTTTCGAGATCCTCGACGAGGCCGAGGCGCAAACGATCCTGCGCCGCGTGCAGGACGAGCAGCTGGAAGCCCTGGCGCGCAACGACGCGCCGCCAGCGCTGGCCGCCGCGCTGGCTTCCGTCGCCGGCAAGGTCTCGATCGCTGAGTATGCGGAACTGATGACGCGGCTGCTCGGCGAACGCGCCTGGCTGCTGGCCCATGTCGCCGACGAGGCCGGTCTCGCGAAGCTGGGCGCGCAGCTCCGCCGGCAACTGAAATGCGAGGGCGCGGCGGCACTCGACGAAGCCGCGCTGCGCGAGGCAGCCCGGGCCCTGATCGAAGCCGGCGGCAAGACAGATGGGCCCAATGGCGAAAAGATCGCCAGCTGGCTGGACGATGGGCGTGACGACCTCAGTCCCGCCTATCGAAGCGTGTTCTTCACCGACAAGGGCCAGGTGCGCAAGACACTCGCGACCAAGGCAGCACAGAAGCGCTTGCCCGGCATCGTCGAGAGTCTCCAGGCCGAGGCTGAGCGTCTCG
The DNA here is from genome assembly GCA_903929895.1 of uncultured Alphaproteobacteria bacterium. Classification (GTDB taxonomy): domain Bacteria; phylum Pseudomonadota; class Alphaproteobacteria; order Reyranellales; family Reyranellaceae; genus Reyranella. The sequence goes on along the minus strand of CAIYWM010000863.1, from coordinate 6,393 downwards.
AATGCGCGCGCGGTCAGGCCCTCGTCGAATTGACCTTGGCACTGCTCCGGCTCGGTCTCGATGTCGCCGACCGCTACACGCGCGCCAAGCGCCGCCGCGCCGTGCTCGACTACGACGATCTGATCGTGGCGACGCGCCGCCTGCTGGAGACCGCTGAAAGCGCTGCCTGGGTGCTCTTCAAGCTCGATGGCGGCCTCGATCACGTGCTGGTCGACGAAGCGCAGGACACCAATCCCGACCAATGGGAAGTGATCCGGCGGCTCACCGAGGAATTCTTCGTGGGCGAGGGTGCGGTCGGCAGCAGCCGGACCATCTTCGCGGTCGGCGACACCAAGCAGTCGATCTTCGGATTTCAGCGTGCCGATCCGCGCAAGCTCGAAGAGATGCGCCGCTGGTTCGACGAGCGCAGCCGCATCGCCGACCGGATGTTCGTGCCGGTGGGCCTCAACGTCTCGTTCCGCTCGACACCAGCCGTGCTCGACGCGGTCGACTGGGTGTTCGGCGAATCCGAAGCTGCGCGCGGCGTCGGCGAGCCCGGCACAGTCCGGCACCTGGCCAGCCGCAAGAACGAACCGGGACGGGTCGAGCTCTGGCCTCTGGTCGTCGGCAGCGAGGACGAGGTCGACACTGCGGACGTCGAAAACATGGGGAGCGGCGCGGCGCAGGGGCTGCCGCACGAACGGCTGGCACGATTGATCGCCGCGCACGCCAAGCACCTGATTGCCACGGAGCGGCGCGCGCGCGGTGGCGAGAAGCTGCACGCCGGCCACTTCATGGTGCTGGTGCGGCGGCGCAACGAGTTTGTAAATGCACTGGTGCGGGCGCTGAAGCGCGAGGGTGTCGAGGTCGCGGGCGTCGACCGGCTGAACCTCGGCCAGGAACTCGCGATCCAGGACCTGCTGGCGATGGCGCGCTTCGCCCTGCTGCCGCAGGACGATCTCAATCTCGCGGCGTTGCTGAAGTCGCCGTTGGTCGGCCTCGACGAGGACCAGCTCTTCACTCTGGCGTGGAAGCGCACCGGCCATCTGTGGCGTGCCCTGCGCGAGCGCGCGGGCGAGGCGCCGTATGCCGCGGCTCACGCGACGCTGGCCGAATGGCTGAAGCGCGCCGACTACGACACGCCCTTCGATTTCTTTGCCCGCGTGCTCGGGCCGGAAGGTGGCCGTCGCCGATTGCTCGAGCGGCTCGGCCGCGAAGCCTCCGATCCGATCGATGAGCTGCTGGCGCGCGCGCTGCAGTACCAGGGCATCGAGGGCGGCTCGCTGCAGGGCTTCCTGCGCTGGTTCGAAACCGGCGGAGGCGAGATCAAACGCGACCTCGACCAGAACCGGCGGCGCGAGTTGCGCATCCTGACCGTGCACGCCTCGAAGGGGCTGCAGGCGCCGATCGTCTACCTGCCCGACACGACCCGGGTCCCTCAGAACCGCGAGCGGCTGCTCGCCGGGACCGACGACGAAGCCCGGCTCTGGCTGCCGCGCACCGACGACGCCAACGAGGCGGCACGCAGCTGGCGGAGCGAGATCCACGGTCGCGCCCTGGAGGAGCAGAACCGGCTCCTCTACGTCGCCATGACGCGCGCCGAGGACCGACTCTATGTCGGCGGCTGGACCGGGACCCGTAAAGCCGATCGAGGCTGCTGGTATGAGCGGATCGAAGCCGGCCTGCGCGCTGGCGCCGAGGCCGACATGCCGGACGACGGCCCACCCCGCGTCCGCGCCGTCGCAAGGAAATTCGACTTCGCCTCGCTTCTCCCGACCGAGGGCTGGTCGGGCGAGGGCTACGAGCTGGCGAACGAAGGCAATATCATCGAAGCCGAGCAGCCGGAGCTACCGATCGCTGACGAGGCGCCCCGGCCTCCCTGGTGGGCCGAGCCGGCGCCGGGCGAGCCCGACCCTCCGACACCGCTTGCCCCGTCGCAGCCCCTTCCCGACGAGACCGCTGCCGCACCCCGGGCCTACAGCCCTCTGCTCGCCGACGATCCCAGGCGCTGGCAGCGAGGCCTGCTGCTGCATGATCTGCTGCGCCATCTTCCCGGGCTGCCCGCTGCGGAGCGTGCCGCCGCCGCGCGCCGCTTCCTCGCGCAACCCGCGCACGGGCTCGCCTCGGAGGACGTCGAGCACTGGGCCGACGAAGCGCTCACCGTCACCGAGGCACCGGCCCACGCCGCCCTGTTCGCTCCGGGGTCGCGCGCGGAGGTGCCGTTGATCGGCACCCTGCAGACGCCGCGCGGCACCTTCACGGTGAGCGGCCAGGTCGACCGTCTGGCCGTGTCGGACACCGAAGTCCTGATCGTCGACTACAAGACCAACCGCCCGCCACCGGACTCGGCCGAAGGCGTGGCACTGGCCTATCGCCGCCAGCTCGCGCTGTATCGCGCCCTGCTGCAGCGGATCTACCCCGGCCGGACGGTGAGGGCCTTCCTCCTCTGGACCGCTGCCCCCCGCCTCATGGAGATCGCCGCAGAAACCTTAGACAAATCAATGCCTTATGCCGCCGCATCTTGACTCGGGGGGCGTGCGTTCCTAGCTTCTGGGCCAAGGGCGGCGCCGGTCCCCTCGACCGGCCTGTAGTATTTTTGGGAGAACCCGCAATGACCGTTAAAGCAACCGATGCCTCCTTCGAAGAGGAAGTCCTGAAGTCCGACACGCCCGTCCTCGTCGACTTCTGGGCCGAGTGGTGCGGCCCCTGCCGCATGATCGGCCCCTCACTCGAGGACATCTCCAAGGAGATGGACGGCAAGCTCAAGGTCGTGAAGATCAACATCGACGAGAATCCGATGGCGCCGACGCGCTACGGCGTGCGGTCGATCCCGACTCTCCTGCTGTTCAAGAACGGTCAGGTCGCAGCGACCAAGATCGGCGCCGAGCCGAAGCAGAAGCTGGTGAGCTGGATCAACACCGTCGTTTGATCCGGTTGCGGTTCAGGCGTTGCGGACGAGGATCTCGCCCGCGAGGTAGAGAGAGCCGCAGATGAGAATGCGCATCGGCGCGGGCTGGGTGGCCAACAGGTCCTCCAGCGCCGCGCCGATGTCGTTTGCGGGCGTGCAATCGAGCCCGACATCGGCCGCCCGTGTGCAGGCTTCCTGCGGCGTATAGGCGGCATGACCTTCGGGGAACGGCACCGCCCGCGCTGCCGTGGCATAGCGTGCCAGCGGCCGCAGGAAGCCCGACGCGTCCTTGGTCGTCTGCATGGCGAAGACGAGATAGAGCGGCAGCGCCGCCGGCTCCTTCGCCCACTCCGCCGCCATGCGGCCCAGCACGATGCCGCAATCCTCGTTGTGGCCGCCGTCGAGCCAGAGTTCGCATCCGGAGGGCAACGAGCCCGGGAGCGGCCCTTTCGTGAGACGCTGCAGCCGCGCCGGCCATTCGACGGAGGCGAGTCCCTTGCGGATCGCGGTATCATCCATGTCGAAGCGCGCCGCCCGCAGACGCTCGATGCAGGCCACGGCGGTCGCGGCATTGTCGATCTGATGCGCCCCCACCAGCGCCGGGTTGGGCAGGTCGAGCGTCAGGAGGTCGCTTTCGTAGCGAAAGCCCGAGTCCTTCGGCATCACTTGCCACTCGCGCCCCATCCGGAACAGCGGCGCCGCGAGCTTCGCCGCCTCGGTCTCAATCACCTGCATGCTGACGTCGCGCTGACGACCGATCACCGCCGGTGTCGCGCGCTTGATGATACCGGCCTTCTCCCAGGCGATGCCTTCGAGCTTGTCGCCGAGGAAGCCCGTATGGTCGTAGCCGACCGGCGTGATGGCCGACAAAGCCGGCTCGATCACGTTGGTGCTGTCGAAGCGCCCGCCCATGCCGACCTCGATAATGCCGAGGTCAGCCGGCACGCGAGAAAAGGCCAGAAAGGCCAGCGCGGTGGTGATGTCGAAGAAAGAGATCGGCGTATCGCCGTTCGCCTCCTCGCACTCGGTCAGCGTTTCGTCGAGCTCATGATCGTCGATCAGGCGGCCGGCGATGCGGATACGCTCGTTGAAGCGCACGAGGTGCGGCGAGGTGTAGACGTGCACGCGATAGCCGGCGGCTTCGGCGATGGCGCGCAGATAGGCGACCAGCGAGCCTTTGCCATTGGTGCCGGCGACATGGATCAGCGGCGGCAGTTTCCGTTCCGGCGATCCCAGCCGCAGGAGCAGCCGCTCGATGCGCTCCAGCCCGAGGGTGATGACCCTCGGATGGTGGCTCATCAGGCGTTGAACGATCGGATCGTTCGCGGTCACGTCAGCGACCGGTCTCCGCGACAGCGCGGCTTTCGACGACGAGCGGATCCATGAAGAGCGAGACCATGCGGATCAGCGTCTCGCGCAGCTTGTGGCGGTGCACGACGGCATCGACCATGCCGTGCTCCAGCAGATACTCCGAGCGCTGGAACCCTTCGGGCAGCTCCTGGCGGATCGTGTCCTGGATGACGCGCGGGCCGGCGAAACCGATGATGGCGTCGGGCTCGGCGATGTGGACGTCGCCCAGCATGGCGAACGAGGCCGAGACGCCGCCGGTCGTCGGATCGGTCAGCACGACGATATAGGGCAGGCCCGCCTGCTTGACCTTGCGTACCGCGATCGTGGTGCGGGTGAGCTGCATCAGCGAGAGGATGCCTTCCTGCATGCGCGCGCCGCCCGAGGCGGAGAAGACGATCAGCGGCGCCCCGCGCGCGACGGCAAGGTCGGCGGCCATCACCAGCCCCTCGCCCACGGCGGTGCCCATCGAGCCGCCCATGAAGCCGAAGTCGAGGAGCGCCACGACGGAGAGGCGGCTGCCCATCAGGCCACTCGCCACCACCAGCGCGTCGGTCGTGCCCTCGGCCTTGGCCTGGGCCTCCTTCAGGCGCGCGTCATAGCGCTTGGTATCGCGGAACTTGAGCGGATCGGCGTTGACCCGCGGCAGCGGATGCAGCTCGTACTTGCCCTCGTCGAACAGGAACGGCAGCCGCTTCATCGGACGCAGCCGCATGTGGTGGCCGCAGTGACTGCAGACTTCCTGATTGGCCTCCCAGTCGCGCGTGAACAGCATCTGTTCGCACTTGGGACACTTCACCCAGAGATTGTCCGGCACTTCCTTGCGGGCGACCAGCGCACGCAGCTTGGGGCGGACGAAATTGGTCAGCCAGTTCATGGGCGCGGTATCGCACGAATGAGGGGATGGGCCAAGGTCAGCGCCAGAACCCGCTATAGGGCGCTGAAAAGTCCGAAGGTTTCTTCACGATGCAGAAGGATTTCCGGGCCTGATAGTCGGCGCACAACCTCTGCGCCGCCTCGGGTTGGAGATCGGCAATGATGGCCGCCTGCTTCGTCACCTGGTTGGACGTGACGGGCAGGATGTACTCCTTGCCCGGGTGGGCGACGCCCATCGACATCAGCCTGGCCTGTCCGGCGTCGAACGCATTCTTCGCCGTCCGCCAGTCACCGAAGGTGCCGAGCCACACCGCATCGCCCGGCATGTCGTAGCGGATGCCGCCGCATTCGCCGTAGGGCAGCACCGTCACCGGGCCGCCCTCGCCGTTGCGCAGCTGCCAGATCTTCTGGCGATTGCCGCCGGTCTTGAGCGCGTAGGCCTCGTCGAACAGGCGGACCAGGAATTCGTCGCGCAGGTCGGCCCGGCGGAAGCCGAAGGCGACAGCGACCAGCCGCCTTCCGTCGCGTACCGCGCTGCCCACGATGTTGAAGCCCGAGGCACAGATGAATCCGGTCTTCAGCCCGTCGGCGTAGGGCGAATAGAGATCGAGGAACTTGATGCCCGGTCCGATCCGCTGCTTGCCCAGCATGAAGTCCTTGGTGCGGAAGTAGCCGTAGTATTGCGGGAAGTCCTTGATCAGGGCCAGGGCAAGCATCGCCATGTCGCGTGCCGTCGTGGTCTGCCCGGGATCAGGCCAGCCGTTGGCATTGCGGAAGGTGGTGGCGGTCATTCCCAGACGCTGCGCGGTGTCGGTCATACGCTGGGCGAAGGCAGGCTCCGAGCCGGACAGGAGCTCGCCGAAGGCCGTGGCCACATCGTTGGCCGAGCGGGCGACCAGCGCCTGGATCCCCTGCTCGACGGTGATGCTCTGCCCCGGCGCGAGGCCAAGATGGGACGCGGGCTTCTTGCGGGCATTCTCCGAGAAGGGAAGCGTCGAGGTGAGGGTCAGGCGTCCGGCCTTCAGCTCCTCGAAGACAACGAAGAGCGTCATCATCTTGGTGAGCGACGCGGGATACCAGAGCGTGCCGGCATTGCGGTCCAGGAGGGCCTCGCCGGTCGCCACGTCGACCACGACATACGGGCCCGCGGGGACGGGACCGGAGGGCGAGGCCACGGGGGCGATCTGGGCCCGCGCCGGGGCCAGCGACAGGGCAAACAGGCCCAGAATGCACAGCAGAAGACGCACGTTCATTGCCATCGATGCCAGAGGGACCTCCAGCAT
>CAIYWM010000862.1 GCA_903929895.1 uncultured Alphaproteobacteria bacterium | reverse complement strand
TGGCGACCGTCGCCACCCGCCCCTTCGCCACCCGGGCCGCGAGCGAGCCGCCCGCGATATCCATCTGGCTCAGCACCCAGCCGCCGAAAATGTCGCCATTTCCGTTCATGTCGGCGGGCTGCGGAACGGTCCTTACGATCGGATCACGGCGACTTTCGGACATCAATTCCTCACCGGATATGGTTGCTTTCAAGCGGTTTTGCTACCATACCCATGCCGGACCGGCCACCCAGCGATCCCCTCGCGCGGCCGCGGAAAGACAAGAAGCAGGCATGGCACGAAACGGCGATCTCTTCGATCGGTCTGGCGGCGGCAAGCGTGCCGCGGGGCCAAAGGAAAATTCCTACACTGCGAGTGATATCGAGGTGCTGGAGGGGCTGGAGCCCGTCCGCAAGCGCCCCGGCATGTATATCGGCGGCACCGATGAACGGGCCATGCATCATCTCGTGGCCGAGATCCTCGACAATTCGATGGACGAGGCCGTCGCCGGCCATGCCGACACGATCTGGCTCGAGATGTTGCCGGGCAACTACGTCGCGGTGCGCGACAATGGCCGCGGCATGCCGGTCGATCCGCACCCGAAGTTCAAGAACAAGTCGGCGCTGGAGGTGATCCTCACCACCCTGCATGCGGGCGGCAAGTTCAACAGCAAGGTCTACGCCACCTCGGGCGGCCTGCATGGCGTCGGCGCGTCGGTCGTGAACGCGCTCTCGGACGATCTCGTCGTGGAGGTTGCCCGCGACCGCCAGGCATGGACGCAAAGCTTCTCGCGCGGCCTTCCGGTCTCGAAGCTGAAGCCGGCCGGCCCCGCGCCCAACCGTCGCGGCACGATCGTCACCTTCCATCCCGATCCCGAGATCTTCGGCAAGCAGCAGTTCGTTCCCGAGCGCCTCTACCGGATGGTGCGCTCCAAGGCCTACCTGTTCCGCGGCGTCGAGATCCGCTGGAAGTGCGACAAGTCCCTGCTCAAGAACAGCGGAATTCCTGAAGAGGAGTCGTTCCACTTCCCCAACGGCCTGAAGGACTACATCACGTCCGAGATCGGCCAGCGGCCGACGGTCGTGCCGCAGCCCTTCGCCGGCGAGGCCAAGAGCGAGAGCAATGGCAAGGTCGAGTGGGCCGTGTGGTGGCCGAACGACGAGGAAGGCTTCGTCCGCTCCTACTGCAACACCGTGCCGACTGCCGAGGGCGGCACCCACGAATCCGGCTTCCGCAGCGCCCTGGTGCGCGGCCTCAAGCGCTATGCCGAGCTCTCCGGCAACCGCAAGGGCTCGGTCATCACCGCCGACGACGTGATCGACGGCTCCGCCGCCCTCGTCTCGGTCTTTATCGAGCAACCCCAGTTCCAGGGCCAGACGAAGGAAAAGCTGGTCAGCGTCGAGGCGACCAAGATCGTCGAGACGATCGTCGGCGACAATTTCGAGCACTGGCTGATCGGCGACAAGGAAGCCGGCAATGTCCTGCTGGAGCATGTCGTCGCCAAGGCCGAGGAGCGGCTGCGGCGTCGGCAGGACCGCGAACAGCAGCGCAAGACCGCGACGCGCAAGCTGCGCCTGCCGGGCAAGCTCGCCGACTGTTCGAGTTCCTCGTCGACCGGCACGGAGATCTTCCTGGTCGAGGGCGATTCGGCCGGCGGCTCGGCCAAGGCCGCGCGCAATCGCGAGACCCAGGCCATCCTGCCGCTGCGCGGCAAGATCCTGAACGTGGCCAGCGCCACGTCCGAGAAGATGCGCGAGAACCAGGAGATCCAGGACCTCATCCAGGCACTGGGCTGCGGCGCCGGCGCCCACTACAACGACGACCGCCTGCGCTACGAGCGCGTCATCATCATGACCGACGCCGACGTCGATGGCGCACACATCGCCTCGCTGCTGATGACGTTCTTCTATCGCGAGATGCCGAAGCTGATCGAGAACGGCCACCTGTTCCTGGCCCAGCCGCCGCTGTTTCGCATCAGCAAGGGCGGCCGCACCGAATATGCCCAGGACGACGCCCAGAAGGACGAGCTGATCCGGACGGTGTTCAACGGCAAGGCCGACATCACCCGCTTCAAAGGCCTGGGCGAGATGCAGTCGGTGCATCTGCGGGAAACCACCATGGATCCGGCCAAACGCGTGCTTCTGAAGGTCGACGTGCCGTTGATCACGGGCACCGAGCCGGAATCTCGCGTCGAGGACATGCGGACCCGCACCCTCGTCGAGGACCTGATGGGCCGCAAGCCTGAGAAGCGCTACGCCTTCATCCAGGAGAACGCCAAGTTCGCGCGCGATCTCGACGTCTGAGGCTGGTCGCCGCGGAATTGCCGGTCGCGCGCAGAAATGTGACATCCCCGGAGCTGGGTCCCGGGCGTATAGTAGGCGGATAATTCGCGGAGGAGTTTGCCCAATGCGCTTCAAGACCAAGATCGCCGCCGCGCTGCTGGCGGTCGCCGCCCTTCCCGCCGCCGTCTACGCGGCTACCATCGGCGGCACCTACTACGCGGTACAGTACGACTACCGCGAATTCTTCGCCGCCACCGACGGCAAGAATTTCCAGGTCGTGATTCATGGCAATCCCTTCCCCGGCACCGATCCGGCGGTTGTGGCGCGTGACCTGCTGCCGATGATGCAGGCGGCCAAGCCCATGCCTCGGCTGACCTTCACCTACGAGACGCCGGCGGAAAAGCCGCGACCCGACTATCGTCTCATGCTGGTCTTCGACCCGGCGAACGATCTCAACAGCGACTCGGTCTGCAAGGACACGGTGCGCTTCAAGCCCGGCAAGCCCGGCGTCTTCAACGTCTATGCCATCTACTGCCGCAACGACATGACGATGTCCGAGACGACCGCCTGGACGTCCGCGTCCGGCCCGAACGATCCGCGAATCGCCGAACTCTTCCGTGAACTTTTCATGGTCGTTTTCTCCGACTCACCGTCCCTTCGCCCCAACCAGGGCGGCGGCATGGGCCGCTTCTAGCGGTCCCGGGCGCCCCAAGCGCTCCACAGGGAACTTCTGCTAACCAGACGACAATGGCCGTCTGGTATTCCCTCCTCGATCTCGCCCTCTCCCGCCTCGATGCGGAGGCCGCCCATGGCCTCGCGATTCGTGCGCTGAAGACAGGCCTCTTGCCGGGCGACCGGCGCGCCGATGCCACCTCGCTGGCAACCAGGGTGTGGGGCCGTTCGCTGCCCAACCCGATCGGCCTTGCAGCCGGTTTCGACAAGAACGCCGAGGTGGCCGACGCCATGCTGGCCCAAGGCTTCGGGCTGGTGGAGATCGGCAGCGTCACACCGCGGCCGCAGGAGGGCAATCCGCGTCCCCGCCTGTTCCGGCTGCCGCAGGATCGCGGCGTCATCAACCGCATGGGCTTTCCCGGGCACGGGCTGGACGCCGCCCGCGCCCGGCTGGCCGCACGGCCGCGCCGCGGCTTCGTCGGAGTCAATATCGGCGCCAACAAGGACAGCACCGACCGCGCCGCCGACTACGTGACGGGCTGCGTGGCGCTGGCACCCTATGCCGATTACCTCGTCTGCAACGTCTCCTCGCCCAATACGCCGGGCCTGCGCAACCTGCAGGGCCGGACCGAGCTCGCAAGCCTGCTGAAGCGCGTGCAGGACGCGATTGCCGCCAAACCGGTGCCGCTGGTGGTCAAAATCGCGCCGGATGCGACGGACGAGGATCTCGACGACATCGTCTTCGTCTGCCGCGACCTCAGCCTGGACGGCATCATCATCGGCAACACCACCCTCTCCCGCCCGCCCTCGCTTCGGTCCGAGCGGCGCGGTGAGACCGGCGGCCTGTCGGGGGGCCCGCTCACGGCGCTGTCGACCGAGGTGCTGCGCAAGACCGCCCGGCGCGTCGAGCGGCAGTTCCCGCTGATCGGTTGTGGTGGGGTCGGTTCGGGGGCCGACGCCTATGCCAAGATCCGCGCGGGTGCCACGCTCGTGCAACTGTATTCAGCGATGGTCTATGAAGGGCCGCCGCTCATCCGCCGAATCAAGGACGAACTGGCAGCCTTGCTGGCCCGTGACGGCTTCGCGTCGGTCGCGGACGCCGTCGGTGCGGACGTTGGGGCCTAGGCTTCGTCGCATCGCGAAAATCTAAACCGCAGACGCGGGGCGGATGAGCCCATACACTCCCGGCCAGGGAGATAAACGCCGTGCCGCTCTGGATACCGATCACCGTCGCTGCCGCTCTGTGCCAGAACATCCGCACGACGATGCAGCAGAAGATTCGCGGCATCCTGAGCGTCGATGGCGCCAACTTCGTGCGCTACCTCTACGGCGCCCCGCTGGCACTCGGCATGCTGGCTTTCCTGGTCTTCGTGACCGGCCGCCACGTGCCGTCGATCTCGCTGCATTTCCTAGCTCTGGTGACAATCGCCGGCGTCGCGCAGATCGTGGCCACGTCGCTGATGATCCACGCCTTCTCCCTGCGCAATTTCGCGGTCGGCACGGTCTACTCCAAGACCGAGACGGTTTTCGTCGCCCTGTTCGCTACCTTCATCGCCGGCGAGCCGCTGAAGCTCGGCGCCTGGGCCGGCATCCTGGTCTGCCTGGGCGGCGTCGCCATCCTGAGCGTGCGCGGCAAGTTCTCCGACGTGCGTGGCGTACTGGCCGACCTCACGCACAAGGGGGCGATGTACGGCATCCTGTCCGGCGCGATCTTCGCCATCGCCGCCGGCACGATCCGCGAGGCCTCGAAGCTGCTCCCCGAGGGCGATTTCATGGTGCGCGGCATCACCGTGCTCGCCTGCATGAACACCATCCAGGTCATCCTGATGGCGCTCTACCTGTCGCGGCGCGACCGGCCGCAGCTTGCCAAGGTCTGGTTCAACTGGCGCTCCTCGATCTGGGTCGGGATCTTCAGTGTGCTGGGCTCGGCCGGCTGGGCGCTCGCCATGACGCTCGAGAATGCCGCGCTGGTCCGCGCGGTCGGCCAGATCGAGCTGGTCTTCACCTTCATCTCCTCCCGCCTCATCCTCAAGGAGCGGCCGTCCCTCGGCGAGTGGATCGGCAGCCTCCTGGTGGTCGGCGGGGTCGTCCTCATCCTCGTAACCCGGTGACCTCATGACGGACATGACAAGGCCGCTCGACGGCCTGCGCATCCTCGATTTCTCGACTACCATCGCCGGCCCGCATTGCAGCCGCCTGCTCGCCGATATGGGCGCCGAAGTGGTGAAGGTCGAATCGACCGAAGGCGACCTGATGCGCTCGCGGCCGGTGCAGCGCGACGGCTTCAGCACCATGTTCGGCCAGCTCAATGCCGGCAAGAAATCCATCGTGCTCGATCTCAAGAAGCCGGAAGCGGTCGCCGCCATCAAGAAGCTGGCCGCTACAGTCGATATCCTGGTCGAGAATTATCGCCCGGGCGTCATGAAGCGGCTGGGCCTCGACTATGCCGAACTGTCGAAGGTCAATCCGCGGCTGATCTACTGCGCCATCTCGGGCTACGGCCAGACCGGGCCGGGCGCTGGCCGTCCCGCCTACGCGCCGGTCATCCATGCCTCGACCGGCTACGACATGGCGCATCTCTTCTACCAGCAGGGCCGCCAGCGCCCCGACAATTGCGGCATCTTCGTCGCCGACTATGCCAGCGGCGCCTATGCGATGGGCGCGATCCTCGCGGCCGTCCACCAGCGGCATGCGACCGGCAAGGGCCAGATGGTCGACGTCTCGATGTTCGAGACCCTGGTCGGCATGCTCTTGGGCGAGGTCAACCGCGCGCAGTTCGACTTCGAGATGCCGTCGCGGCCGATGTACGGCCCGATCGAGGCCAGCGATGGCTACGTGATGCTGGCGACGGCGAGCGAGAAGACCTTCCAGGACATGGCCACCGCGGCCGGCCGCCGCGACTGGCTCACCGATCCGCGCTTCGAGAAGTACAAGGACCGCCGCATGAACTGGGGGCTGCTGGTCGACGAACTCGAAGAGTGGTCGAAGAAGATGAGCGTCAAGGACGTCGTGGCCGCGCTGGAGAAGCAGGGCGTGCCCTGCTCGCCCTATGTCACGGTGACCGAGGCTCTTCAGGACCCGCAGGTCGAGCATCGCGGCTCGCTGTGCACCATCGAGGATGGCGGCGGCACCTACAAGTCGCCCGCGCCGCCCTTCCGCTTCTCTGGCTCGCCGCTGCAGAGCGGCCCCAAGGTCGCCGCACTCGGCGAGGATACCAGGACCGTCCTGGCGCAGGCCGGCCTGACGCCCTCTGAAATCGAGGCCCTCGTAAAATGATCGATCCGCGTACCCCCATCCTGGTCGGCGCAGGCCAGATCACCGATACGGTTGGCAAGCCGTCGAGCGACCGTTCGCGGGTCGCCTTCTGTGCCGAGGCCGCCAACCTGGCTCTCGAAGACACGCAGGCGGCCATCGGCGGGCACGCACTCGGCCATCTGGTCGACGCGATCGCCGTCATGGAGTTCTTCAGCGACATCAGTCCGCGCTTCGCCTCGCCCTACGGCCGGTCGAGCAACCCGCCGCAGAGCGTCGCCAATCGCCTGCACGCCGATCCGAAGCAGCTGCTCTACACCCATTCGGGCGGCAACATGCCCCAGTACCTGGTGAACAAGTTCGCGGAACAGATCTCCAGGGGCGAGACCGAGCTGGCGCTGATCTGCGGCGCGGAGCTGCTGCGCAGCACGCAGAATGCCCGCCGTGCCGACATGAAGATCGACTGGAACGAGGATCCCGGCGGTGGCGAGCCGACGCGCATTGGTGACCCGCGTTTCGGCTTCAGCGAAGAAGAGGCGCGCCACGATCTGCGTGCCGCGATCCACTTCTATCCTCTGCTAGAGAACGCCATTCGCGGCGGGCTGAAGCGCGACGTCGACAGCCACATGAAGGCGATGGGCCGGCTGTTCGAACGCCTCGCCGCGGTCGCCAGGGACAACCCGCTGGCGACGCGCCGCGAGGGCTACAGCGCCGAAGCCCTGTCAACGATCTCTCCCGACAATCGCTGGATCTGCTTCCCTTATCCGCGGTTGATGAACGCAAACGCCATCATCGACCAGGCAGCGGCCGTCCTCGTCACCTCGGTGGGCAAGGCCCAGGAATGGGGCATCCCGCAGGACCGCTGGGTGTTCCTGCACGGCTGCGCCGACGGCACCGATACGTGGGTCGTGTCGGAGCGCGACAAGCTCGACGCCTCGCCGGCGATCCGCGGCTGCGCCCGCATCGCCCTCGACATGGCTGGCAAGAAGGTCTCCGACATCGACGCCTTCGACCTCTACAGCTGCTTCCCTTCGGCGGTAGAAGTCGCGATGACCGAGATCGGCATTGCCGACGACGATCCGCGCCCGATCAGCGTGACCGGCGGCCTCCCCTTCTTCGGCGGTCCCGGCAACAACTACGTCACTCACTCGATCGCCGAGATGATGAACGTGGTACGCGCCAAACCCGGCTCGTTCGGCATGGTGACGGCCAACGGCAACTACCTCACCAAGCATTCGGCCGGCCTCTATTCGACCGAGCCCACGAAGGGCGCGTGGACGCGAGAAGACCCGAAGAAATTCCAGGCCGAACTCGATGCCCTTCCCAGGCGCAGGGTCGAGACCAAGCCCACAGGCACCGGCACGATCGAGACCTACTGCGTCACCTACGGCAAGGACGCACCCGAGCGCGGTTACATCCTGGGCCGCCTCGACAGCACCGGCGACCGCTTCGTCGCGATGACCCCGGACGATCCCGCCTTGGTCGCCGACATGCTGACGCGCGAGCAACTCGGGCGTAAGGTGTCGGTTTCCGAAACGGGCGGCCGCAACGTCTTCCGCCCCGTCTGAGGCGAGGAAGCGATGCCGACCGTCCTGAACCCGGCGCAGACCGCCGAATTCGAGGAGAAAGGCTTCACCTATGCGCGCGGCCTGTTCGCACCCGACGAGGTGAAGCTGCTGACCCGTGCCATGGAGGAAGACCCTGCCGTGCGCGACAGCATCCTCGACCGGCGCGATGGCGAGGGCAGGTCGACGCGCATTGCTCTCTGGAACCGGGCCGGCGACAGCGTCTACGGCCTCGCCGCCCGCGTGCGCCGCATGGTCGATACGTCGGCGGCGCTGCTGGGCGGTCCGGTCTATCACTACCAGTCGAAGCTCACCGCCAAGGAGCCCGAGGTCGGCGGCGCCTGGGAGTGGCACCAGGATTACGGCTACTGGTACTACAATGGCTGCCTGCGTCCCGACATGCTCTCGATCATGATCGGGCTCGACCGCACCAACCGTGACAATGGCTGCCTGCAGATCGCCACGGGCTCGCACAGGCTCGGCCGTATCGATCACATGCCGCTGTCACCGACCCAGAACGAGGTCGATCCCAGCCGCATGCCGCACATCCTCGAGAAGTGCCCCATCGAGTATTGCGAGCTGGAGGCCGGAGACGCGCTGATCTTCCACTGCAACGCGATCCACCGCTCGGACGCCAACCGTTCGCCCAACCGCCGGTGGACGCTGCTGATCTGCTACAACAGGGTCGACAACGACACCTTCACGAAGGTCGACGACCGCTACTACGTGCCGCTCGAACCGGTCGACGATGACGCGATCCGCCGGGCCGGCCTGCGCTTCGCCGGAGGCGACGGGCAGGAACACTTCGCCAGCAAGCCCTATGTGCCGAACCTGAGAAAGGCGTCGTGACGAACATGTCGGGCTCCAGACTGATCGAGATCCTGCTCCGCCAGCGCGAGGCACAGCTCAAGGACGGTGCGCCGCCCGCCGAGCTGCGCATCGACCGGCTCAACCGCTGCATCGGTCTCCTGGTCGACCGCCGGCGGGACATCGAGGAGGCCCTAGCCGCCGACTTCGGCGCGCGCTCGCCCACCGTGACCGCCTTCGCCGACGTCGCCAGTTCGATCGGCCCCCTGAAGCATGCGCGCGACCATCTCAGGAGCTGGATGAAGACCGAGCGGCGCCGCACGACGCCGCGCATCCTGGGCTTCCTGGGCGCCCGAGCCGAGATCCGCCACCAGCCCAAGGGCGTGGTCGGGGTGATCAGCCCGTGGAAC
Organism: uncultured Alphaproteobacteria bacterium; assembly: GCA_903929895.1. Classification (GTDB taxonomy): domain Bacteria; phylum Pseudomonadota; class Alphaproteobacteria; order Reyranellales; family Reyranellaceae; genus Reyranella. The sequence continues at coordinate 1,722 of CAIYWM010000862.1, read as the reverse complement.
TTCCCGGTCAATCTCACCTTCGCGCCACTGGCTGGCGTCCTGGCCGCCGGCAATCGGGCCATGATCAAGCCGTCCGAGACGACGCCGGCCACCTCCGAACTGCTGAAGCAGATGTTCTCCAGCGCCTTCGACGAGAGCGAGATCGCCGTCGTCACCGGCGGCCCGGAGGTCGGGCAGGCCTTCTCGTCCCTGCCCTTCGACCACCTGGTCTTCACCGGCGCAACCTCGATCGGCCGACACGTGATGCGCGCGGCGGCCGAAAACCTCGTGCCGGTGACGCTGGAGCTGGGCGGAAAGAGCCCCGTCGTGATCGGGCGCTCGGCCGACATGTCGGTGACCGCAGCGCGCATAATGAACGGCAAGACGCTCAATGCGGGACAGATCTGCCTAGCCCCGGACTATATCCTGGCGCCGGCCGACCGCCTGCCTGACTTCGTGGCCGCGGCGAAAACCTCGGTCGGGCAGATGTTTCCGAGCATTCGCGAGAATCGCGACTACACCGCGGTTGTCTCCGACCGGCACTATGCGCGCCTCATGGGGTATCTCGACGATGCGCGGGCCAAGGGCGCGGAGATCATCGAGATCAATCCGGGGGCCGAGGACCTGCGCCAGCAGCCGCATCGCCGCATCGCGCCGACGCTGATCCTCAACCCGACCGACGACATGAAGGTCATGCAGGAGGAGATCTTCGGGCCCCTGCTGCCCGTGAAGGGCTATCGCGACGTCCAGGAGGCGGTCGACTACATCAACGCGCACGACCGCCCGCTCGGCCTCTACTATTTCGGCAGCGATGCGGCGGAGCGCGACCGCGTGCTCGATGGGACGACCTCGGGGGGCGTCACCGTCAACGACGTCGTCATGCATGTCGCCCAGGAGGAGTTGCCGTTCGGCGGCATCGGCCCGGCCGGCATAGGCGCCTATCACGGCCATGACGGCTTCCGCGAATTCAGCCACCGCAAGTCGATCTACCACCAGATCAAGTGGGACCTAGCGCCGCTGCGCATGCTGCGCCCGCCCTATGGCGCGGGGTTGGCGAAGTATCTGGGGATGCAGATCAGGCGTTAGCCGCAGGAAGTGCAGCTGCCCACATTGTCATCCTGAGCGCAGCGAGATCTCACGTTAGCCACATAGTGCTCTGGCTGTTCCGCAAGGTCCTTCGCTGCGCTCAGGACAACGTCTATTCTTCAGGCGCCACCAAACTCAGGCCGCCTTGATATTCGAGCGCTGGATGTGGTCGAGATTGGCGCCCTCGATACGCACCAGCCTTGTCAGACCGTCGCGCTTGGGCGAATGGACGACACCGACATCGTAGAAGTGACTATCGCCCGGCTTCAGGACGTAGGTGTTCGCGGGCTCGACCAGGGTCGGCTCATCGCCCTCACCCTTCTTGACGATTCGCCAGTCCGTCATCTCCGTGTCGCCGGTTGCCAGGCCGTAGATCGCCCAGCTGGAGCCGTGATCGTGCGGTCCACCGTGCGCGGCCGTCTCGTACACATGCCCGCAGATGCAGAAACCGAGCTCCGGATCCTCGTACAGGACCTTGCGGGGGCGGCACTGTTCGGCGGTCAGGTGGGTGGCGACGAATTCATCGTCCAGCAGCACCTTCGACACCAGCTTGCAGACTTCCTGCTTACCCGCGATTCCGGAATCGGCCTTGAGGGCCTTGCCAATGTCAGCGCTCAGTTGCTCAAGGGTGTAGGTCATTCTTGCCTCCATCTGGAT
>CAIYWM010000861.1 GCA_903929895.1 uncultured Alphaproteobacteria bacterium | reverse complement strand
TACCTGCTGCGCGCCCGCACGCAGCTGCGCGAGATCACCAACATCCTGCTGAAGTAGGCCGCGGCGTGGAGATCTATCTCCCCATCGCCGAGCTTTCGATGAACGTGTTCGTCCTGCTCGGCCTGGGCGCCGCGGCGGGACTCCTGTCGGGCATGTTCGGCGTCGGCGGTGGATTCCTGGCGACGCCCCTTCTGATCTTCATCGGCATCCCGCCGGCCGTCGCCGTCGCCAGCCAGGCCAACCAGGTGGTGGCCAACTCGATCTCGTCGCTGCAGGTCCAGTGGCGGCGCGGCAACGTCGACCTGCGCATGGGACTCGTGCTGCTGGCGGGCGGCATGCTGGGCTCGTCGGGCGGTGTCTGGCTGTTCACGTACCTGAAGCGGATCGGCCAGATCGATTTCGTCATCGCGGTGCTCTACGTCGTGATGCTCTCCACGATCGGCCTGCTGATGCTTTTCGAGAGCCTGCGAAGCTATTTCAGGCGGCGGCGCAATCCCGACGGGCCGCGTGGCAAGCTCCATACCCACTATCTCGTGCACCGGCTGCCGCTGAAGCTGCGCTTCTACAAGTCGAAGCTCTACATCAGCGCGCTGCTGCCGATCGGGCTGGGCTTCATCATCGGTGTGCTGTCGGCGATCCTGGGCGTCGGTGGCGGCTTCGTCCTGGTGCCGGCCATGATCTACCTGCTGGGCATGCCGACGGCGGTGGTGATCGGCACGTCGAACTTCCAGATCCTGTTCGTGGCGGCCAACGTCACCTTCCTGCAGGCAGCGACCAACGGCACCGTCGACGTCGTGCTGGCGCTGCTGCTGATCCTGGGCGGCGTCGTCGGCGCGCCGATCGGCGCGCGACTGGCCGCCAAGCTGCCGGGCGTGGCGCTGCGCGCCCTGATGTCGCTGCTGATCCTGCTCGTGGCCGCCGAGCTCCTGACGGAACTCTTGCGCACCCCCAGCTCGCTCTATTCGCTGGGCAACCGCGAGGTGCTGCCGTGAGGTCGCTGGGTCTCCTTGCCTGTCTTGCCATTCTCGTCGGCGCGACCGGTGCCCTGGCCCAGGGTCCACGCCTGGAGCCGGCACCCGGAGTCCGGCCGGCGCCGACCATCGGCGGGCCGCCCGACGCCATCGGGCCGCCTTCCGTGCCGAACGAGCCCACGACGCCCGACCTGATCATGGATCTGTCGCGCGCCCGCGTGTCGATCACCTCGGCGTTCCAGGGCGAGAGCATCCTGCTGTTCGGCATGTTCGACCCGCCCGGCGAGATCGTGGTCGTCGTCGCCGGCCCGCCCGCGCGCGAGACCGTGATGCGCAAGCAGCGCTTCCTGGGGATCTGGCTCAATACCGGACGGCAGGCGTTCGACGATGTACCGGCCTACTACGCCATCGCGGCCAGCCAGCCGCTGCAGCGTCTGCTGGCGCGCGGCGCCGGCGGCGAGATCCTGTCGCTCGAGGACCGCCTGTCCAGCCTGAAGCCGGCGACGCCCCGCGACGCTGCGGAGCTGGCGCGCTTCCGTGCCGGCCTCGTCGAGGTGAAGCGGCGCGAGGGCCTCTACCCGGCGGCGATCGGCCAGGTGACGGTGCAGGCCGGCCGGCTGTTTCGTGTCGACCTGCCCTTCCCGTCGCGGTTGCCGGAAGGGGTGTACGATATCCGGGTCTATCTGTTGCGAGAGGGGAAGATCGTTGCGGCCGTCTCGCGGCCGCTGCCGGTGGGCAAGGTGGGCTTCAGCGCCCAGCTCGCAGGTTGGTCGGCGCATGAGGGAGCGCTGTACGGGGTGGGCGCCGTCCTGATGGCGCTGCTGGTCGGCTGGCTGGGCGGCGCCGTCATGCGTCGTCTCTAGAACATCGAAGGGAGAGGGGCCATGAACGAGCAGCTCAAGACCCGCGAACGCGTCTTCCTGGTCGTCGTCGACGAGAGTCCGGAGATGCGCAACGCCCTGCGCTACGCCTGCCGCCGCGCCAAGCGCACCGGCGGTCGCGTCGCGATGCTCTACGTCATGGATCCACCCGAGGGCCAGCAATGGGGCTCGGTGGTCGAGCTGATGCGCGAGGAAGCGCGTCAGCAGGCCGAGACCGTCGTGGCGCAGCACGCCGATGTGGCGGTCTCGATGACCGGCCAGCCCCCCTCGATCTATATCCGCGAAGGCAAGAGCCGCGACGAACTCGCGAAGCTCCTCGGCGAGGACCGTTCGATCTCGGTTCTTGTGCTCGGCAGTGCCTCGGGCAGCGATGGGCCGGGTCCCCTGGTGACGGCCTTCACCGGAAAGTCGGGAGGACAGCTTCGTATCCCGCTGACCATCGTTCCGGGCGCCCTCACCGAGGCGGAGATCGACGCAATCTCATGAGTCGTGCACATGGTATGTCGTCTGCGCTGCGGCGATCTGCGCCAAGATCTTCTTTGTGTACAATTGAAGCATAAAGGTTGTGTTGGAAATTTCGCAACTTATCATTCTGATAAATATATATAATCTTTATATATTCCATAATATCTATACAGCGTCGCTCAAGAATCGTCTTGATCGACTTGCCCCCGGTTCCTACGTCCGAAGTCATCGAGTGGGGATGGAGACGTCCTATCCCCAGCCTGAGCGATGCCGAGGGCTCCGCCCGAAGCATTCGAACCGGAGGTAGGTTTGTTTATCCAGACCGAGCAGACGCCCAATCCGTCGACCCTCAAGTTTCTTCCTGGCCGGGTGGTCATGGAGAAGGGGACGGCGGATTTCGCCAACGTCGAGGCCGCCACGCCATCACCGCTTGCCAAGAGGCTGTTCGCGGTTGAAGGGGTCGAGCGCGTGTTCTTCGGCTCCGATTTCGTGACCGTCACCAAGGCGGCCGACCGGGACTGGCAGATCATGAAGCCGTCGATTCTTGGCGGCATCATGGAGCATTACACGTCCGGCGATCCCGTGATCGCCGACCAGGACGCCGCGGCTTCGGTCGCGGCGGATGACGACGAGGTCGTCGCCCAGATCAAGGAACTCCTCGACACCCGCGTCCGGCCCGCCGTGGCCCAGGATGGCGGCGATATCGTCTTTCACGACTTCCGCGATGGCATCGTCTACCTGCACATGCAGGGGTCATGCTCGGGTTGCCCGAGTTCGACAGCCACGCTGAAGATGGGAATCGAGAATCTTCTGAAGCACTACGTGCCGGAAGTAGTGGAAGTCCAAGCGGCCCAGTAGGCCGCTTCAGCTCAAGCGTTCGCGTTGAGATGGCGTTCGCGGGCCCACCAGGGCCCGCGCGAGAGCCCGTTCGTGCGCGCAAATGAAAGAGTATGGCATGCAGTTGACGTTACGGCCCGCGATAGAGCGTGGGCGCAATTATGCTTTTCCCGCCGCCTGGGCAGCCCTGCTGGCAACGGGGGTGGTCCTCTACAAGCCCCTGCCGACGGTCGATGCGGCGCCTTATCTTTCCTTCGGCGTCGGCAGCGCCGAGGCTCGTGAAATCGATCAGGCCGCCCTCTTCGTCCCCGAAGCCGAACCCGCTGCGCTCACCTTCGTGCGCCACGAATGGAGCGAGCCCGAGGATGTGAGCTATCGTTCGACGCGCGAGGGCGCGGGCAGTCACGGACGGTTCGCGGCGCCAGGCAACGCCGTCCGCCGCCAGGTCCAGGTGCGCGCCATCAGCCCGCGCACGGCCGACGAGCTCGCCGGGTTCTTCCGCGACGTTTCCTATACGCTGACCGACATCCGCCAGGGCGAGGCAGTGCCGCCGTACAAGGTCGATCGGGTGCCCGCCGATCTCGGCAGCAAGGACGGCAACGAGCGCAAGATGCTGTTCATCACGGCGATCCTGCCGGTGATCCTCGAGGTCAACCAGCGCGTCCTCGCCGATCGCGAACAGCTGCTGTATCTCCGCGGAAAACTCGATGCGGCGCCGCAGATGCTGACGGCCATCGAGCGCATCTGGCTCGACGATCTCGCCGACCGCTACGAAACCTCGGCCGACAAGATCGACGAGCTGGTCCGGCGCGTCGACATCGTCCCGCCGTCGATGGCGATCGCCCAGGGCGGCGTGGAATCGGGTTGGGGCACGTCGTTCGCAGCGCGTAACGGCAACGCCCTCTATGGACAGATCCAGGCGGTGGGTCGTCACAGCGTCTCGGTCCCCTGGAAGCCCGGTGCCGGCATGCCGCAGCCCTTCACCGACGTGGGCGAGGCGACCGACGCCTATGTCGCCAACCTCAACACTCATCCCGCCTATGCCGGTTTCCGCAACGAGCGCGCGGCGATGCGCGATCGCGGCGAGGACCCGGACGGCTTCCGGCTGATCGGCTCGCTGTTACGTTATTCCGAGCGCGGCCAGGCTTACGTGCAGTTCGTCCGCCAGATCATGCGTGAGAACGACCTGCGCGACTTCGACAGGGCCAAGCTCTCAGGCTTCTGACGAAGACGGGCGCCTACATCATCGGCCGCGGCAGGTCGGCATCGGCAACCAGCGGATACCGCCGCGCGTCGAACAGCTGATAGTGCCACCATTCATTGCGGTAGAAGTCCCAGCCCGCCGACGTCATCAGGCCCATGAGCAGCAGGCGATTGCGTTGCGCCTCGACGGAAATGTCGGTGCGTCCGTGATGGGACAGCGGCGTGAAGGCATCGAACGCGGTGCCCATGTCGAGTTCGTTGCCGTCGGCATCGAGCAGGCTGAGGTCGACGGCCACGCCGCGCGAGTGGGGCGAGCCGCGACGGGGATCGGCGATGAACTCCGGATCGGGGTTCACGTTCCACAACGCCCACTGCGCTTCCACCGGCCGCAGCGCGTCGAATATGCGCAACCGGTATCCGAGCGGCCGGGCGAGATCGATCGCGGCTGAGAGCTTGTCGGCGGCCTCCTGGTGCAGCCAGCATTCGGCGTTCCGATAAACCGGCCGCCCCGTTAGATTTGCATCCGTCGCATAGGCCAGCGTCACGTCGACGTCGAATTCGGGCGGAGCGATCGCAACAATGTCGAGCTTCATGACACCAGAATGCCCAGCCGCCTTCAGCAGCGCCAGTGTCCCGCGCGGACGCCGCCCGTGAGCACCGTCCTGGCATTCGATTGTGCCGTGAGCGGGCAGGGCGTCGCGATCGTGCGCAACGGCGATTCCCTGGCGAGCCTCTTCGAGGAGGGGCGCGACCAGGCGGCACGGCTCCTGCCCGCGATCGCGGCCGCACTCGAACAGGCGGGCGTTGCGCGAACCCAGCTGGACCTGATCGCCGTCACGATCGGACCCGGCAGCTTCACCGGAGTGCGTGTGGGACTGTCGGCGGCCCGCGGCCTGGCGGTCGGGCTCGGAATCCCCCTGGCGGGCATCCCCACCACAACGGTTCTTCGTGCCCAGGCGACGGCAACGGAGCGGCTCGCGGTCGCGGCGGTCGACACCAGGCTCGGCGACTGGTTCTGCGCGATCGGCGACGATGCTGTGCCCTTTGCGGCAACGGCCGGAGACCTCGTGGCGCGCCTCGCCGGCCACAAATGTCTGATCGTCGGCAAGGAGGTGGCGCCGCTCGCCGCGTCTCTGCAGGCCGCCGGCATCGATGCGATCGTACAGGAGGGGCCGCCCGACCCCGTCGTCCTCGGCCGCCAGGCGCTCGTGGAGGGCGTTGAGGCCTGGCGGGCCCGAAACCGCGCCGACGGCCTGCCCCGACCGCTCTACCTGCGCGGGGTCAACATCACCCTGCCGGACGGTGCCCGTCGTACGGTCGAGTGACGAGAATACTGGATGGGCACCGGGTTCCTTCTCAACGCGCTGCGCGCCGTGGACCTCGACCGGGCGTCGCACCTGCACCGCGAGGCGTTCGAGCCCATGGGCGAGCGCGGCTGGACGCGTCAGGACATTGCGGGGCTGCTGGCGTCACCGGGCGTCGCCGGCTTCCTGCTGACGGAGGAAACTTCCGACATCGGCATGGCGATCTGTCGCGTGGTTGCCGACGAGGCCGAGCTTCTCACGGTCGCCGTCGATCCCGCCCATCGCCGCCTTGGGGCGGCACGCCTGCTGCTCGGTGCCGTGGTCGACCGGGTTCGGGGCGATGGCGCCCGGACGCTTTTCCTTGAAGTCGGTGCGGACAATCCCGGCGCCCGTACGCTCTACGATTCGCTGGGCTTCATTACCGCCGGACGCCGCGCCGGCTACTATCCAAGACACGGCCGGCCCGCTGCCGATGCCGTCATCATGCGTCTCAATCTCAGCTGATCAGGCGCGCCGGATGGTGACGATGTGGATATCGCCGTTCGCCTCGATGCCCAGAATGGCATGACCTTCGTCCCTTGCGGCACGAGGGACATTGCGCAACGGCTCGTCCCCGCGAAGGCGCACGGCCAGTGTTTCGCCGGGCTTCATGCGCTCGAGCCGGAGCTTGGTCCGGACGAAGGTCATGGGGCAGACCTCGCCGGTAATGTCGATGTCATGGTCGGCCTGTATGGACATGTCCAACTATACCCGGAACGCCTGCCAGTGTAGGGTAGGCAAGCATGCCAGACCGAAAGTCCAAACTCGAAGTCCTATGCGCAGAGCGCGGCCTCAAGATGACCGACCAGCGACGCGTGATCGCACGCGTCCTGTCGGATGCGTCGGATCATCCCGACGTCGAGGCGGTGCATCGTCGCGCGACGGCGATCGATCCCAACATCTCCATCGCCACGGTGTACCGGACGGTGCGCTTGTTCGAAGAGGCGGGCATTCTTGCCAAGCACGATTTCGGCGATGGCCGGGCGCGCTACGAGGAGACGCCGGACGAGCACCACGATCATCTGATCGATATCCAGAGCGGAAAGGTCGTGGAGTTCCACAACGACGAGATCGAGGAACTGCAGCGGAAGATCGCCGAGAAGGCCGGGTACCGGCTGGTTGGCCATCGCCTGGAGCTCTACGGCATTCCCCTGGACGGGAAACCCGACCGTCAAAAATAAGTGGACGCGCCTCTCGCCACCCCGATAATGGGCTTATGATCGGGGCGGACCCCTTGCGGATTAATCATGCGCATCGACCGCGTTGACAGCGAAGCCGAGCTTCTTGGACCGCCCGTCTCCAATCGGGAGATCGTGAAGGTCGTTGCTGGCGATTTCGAAGTACGCCTCGCCCAGACGTCGGCCGAGATCGAGGCCGCGCAGGCTCTACGATTTCGCGTGTTCTATGAAGAAATGACGGCGCATGCGTCCCCCGAGATGCTGGCGCTGCGTCGCGATTTCGATCCGTTCGACGACGTCTGCGATCACCTGCTCGTGCTCGATCGCCGGCGCGGCGAGGGCCCGGAGGGAATCGTCGGTACCTATCGTCTGATCCGCCGCGCGGCGGCGGCGAAGATGGGCCGCTTCTATTCGTCCGCCGAATACGACATCCAGAAGATGATCGACTATCCGGGCGAAGTCCTGGAACTCGGCCGGTCCTGCATCGAACGCGACGCCCGCAACACGGCGACCATGCAGATGCTGTGGCGGGGAATCGCCCTCTATGCCTATCACTACAACATCCAGGTGATGTTCGGCTGTGCCAGCCTTCCGGGCATCGATCCGGAGCAGCACGCCCAGGCGCTGTCCTATCTCCATCACCATCATCTCGCCCCGCCGGAAATCCGCGTGCGCGCGCTGCCGAGCCGGTACGTGAACATGGATATGCTCGAGCCCGGCAGCTACGACCCGCGCAAGGCGATGGCGCGCGTGCCGCCGCTGATCAAGGGCTACCTGCGGCTGGGCGGCTTCGTCGGCGACGGTGCGGTGATCGATCACGAATTCAACAGCACCGACGTCTTCATCATCGTGAAAACCGAACTGGTGACGGAGAAATACATCCGCCACTACGAACGCGGAATGCGTGAGTAGCGCGGCGGACGTTCCTTTCGCCGTGACGTGGATCGGTTCTCCCCTGCGTGGCGCCTTTCGGCTCCTGAGCTATCTGCTGCTCACGCTGGTGATGCTGCCGTTCCATCTGCTGGCGCTGGCGTTGCGCGTGACGCCGGTCATACGCTGGCTGCCGGTGGTGTATCACCGCACGGTCTGCATAATCCTCGGAATCAAGGTCAAGGTGAACGGCGAGCGCTCGACGGTGACGCCGACGCTGTTCGTCTGCAATCACGTCTCCTATCTCGACATCGAAGTGCTGGGCGGCCTCATCCCCGGATGTTTCGTTGCGAAGGCCGAGGTCGCGACGTGGCCGTTCTTCAGCACCCTGGCCAAGGCCCAGCGCACCATCTTCGTCGAACGTCGGTCGAACAAGACCAGCAGCAGTCGCGACGCCATGATGCAGCGGCTGAACACGGGCGACAATCTCATGCTGTTCCCCGAGGGGACCAGCAGCGACGGCACGCGCGTGCTGCCCTTCCGCAGTGCCCTGTTCGCCGTGGCGCAACTCCGGCGCGACGACAGGCCCATCGCGGTGCAGCCGGTGGCGATCTCCTACACCCGGCTCGACGGCATCCCGCTCGGCCGCTACTGGCGGCCACTCTTTGCCTGGTTCGGCGATCTCGATCTGGTGCCGCATCTTTGGCAGATGGTTTGCCTCGGCGAGACGCAGGCTGTGGTGACCTTCTTCCCGCCGATCGACATCGACCGCCTGGGCGACCGCAAGAAGCTGGCGGAATATTGCCATCACCAGGTGTCCTCGGGCGTACAGGCGGCGAACTCAGGCCGGCCCGAACTGCTTCCGTCCCTTGCCGAACCGGCCCTGACCGGCCTCGACCCTGCCCCCTCTCGACCCTGATGGTCGGCGGTGATAGAAACCGCCCGTTCCAGCACCGGAGACCGATGAAGGACGTCCGTACCGACGGGCAGCCCAAGCGCGTGTTCATCCGCACCTATGGCTGCCAGATGAATGTCTACGATTCCGACCGCATGGCCGACGTCCTGCGGCCGCTGGGCTATGCCCTGGCCGAGGGGCCCGAACAGGCCGATCTGGTGGTGCTGAACACCTGTCACATTCGCGAGCATGCCTCGGAGAAGGTCTATTCCGAGCTGGGCCGCCTGCGCGACGTCAAGACCGAGCGCCGGGCGGAGGGCCGCGACCTGACCATCGCCGTCGCCGGCTGCGTGGCCCAGGCCGAGGGCGAGGAGATCATCCGCCGCCAGCCGGCGGTCGACATCGTCGTGGGCTCGCAGGCCTATCACCGGCTGCCCGAACTGCTGGCGCAGGTCGCGCGCAAGGCGGCCGACGCCGGCGCGGGCAAGCGGCTGCCGGGAGCCGGTGTCCTCGACACGGAATTTCCGGCGGAGAGCAAGTTCGATCACCTGCCGTCGCCGCAGGGGAACCGCGCGGGCTCGGCGTTCCTCTCCATCCAGGAGGGTTGCGACAAGTTCTGCACCTTCTGCGTCGTGCCCTATACGCGCGGCATGGAGTATTCGCGGCCGGTCGCCGCCGTGCTGGCCGAAGCACGCCAGCTCATCGAAGCGGGCGCGCTCGAACTCACGCTGCTCGGTCAGAACGTCAACGCCTATCACGGCGAGGGCCCCGATGGTTCGACCTGGTCGCTCGCGCGCCTGGTGCGGGCGATCGGCGAGATCCCGGGCCTGGCGCGGCTGCGCTACATGACCTCCCATCCGCGCGACATGGATGACGACCTGATCGCCGCCCATGGCGACGTGCCGCAGCTCATGCCGTACCTGCACCTGCCGGTGCAGTCGGGATCCAACCGCATCCTCGAAGCGATGAATCGCCGCCACGACCGCGATCTCTACCTGCGCATCGTCGAGCGCCTGCGCAACGCCCGCGCCGACCTGGCGTTGTCGTCCGACTTCATTGTTGGCTTTCCAGGGGAAAGCGATGCCGATTTCGACGACACGATGCGCCTGATCGAGCAGGTGGGCTTCGCCTCGGCCTATGCCTTCCGCTACAGCCGTCGGCCCGGCACGCCCGGGGCGGCGCTGATCGACCAGGTGCCGGAGAACGTGAAAGTGGCGCGCCTCGCCGCGCTGCAGGCGCTGGTGGGTGATCAGGCGCGCCGGTTCAACGAGTCGAAGGCCGGCACCACGGTGCCGGTGCTGTTCGCCGAGGCCGGCCGCAAACCCGGCCAGATCATGGGCAAGACGCCGTGGCTGCAGTCGGTCTACGTCCAGGGAAATCCGCGGCTGTTCGGCCACATCGTCGATGTGCGCCTGATCGAGGGTTACGCCAACAGTCTTTCCGGCGAGATCGTCGTCGGTCCGGTTGAGGTCGCCGCGTGAGCGATCCGGTCGCAGGTACGCGCGCCGCCGACGTCCGGCGGATGACGTTCGACAACAATGCGCTGCTGGCCGTGCTCTACGGCAACCACGACCGCAACCTGGTGCGCATCGAGCAACTCGCCAACGTGCAGCTCGCCGCGCGCGGCAACCAGCTCGCCATCTCCGGCACGCCCGACGATGCCGCGATCGCGCAGAAGGCGATTTCCGGCCTCTACGAGCGGTTGAAGCGGGGTCTCTCCATCGAAGGGGCCGACATCGACGCCGCCGTGCGTTTCGCCCGCAACGGCGCCGAAGGCGGCGATGCCGAGAGCATCCGCACGCGCAAGCGCACCGTCCAGGCGCGCACGCCCGGTCAGCGCGGCTACCTCACGGCGCTCCGCGAGCGCGACATGGTGTTCGCGCTGGGGCCTGCCGGCAGCGGCAAGACCTATCTGGCGGTCGCCATGGGGGTTTCGCTGCTGCTTGCCGGCAAGGTCGAGCGCATCGTGCTGTCGCGCCCGGCGGTGGAGGCCGGCGAACGGCTGGGCTTCCGGCCCGGCGACATGAAAGAGAAGATCGACCCCTATTTGCGGCCGCTCTACGATGCGCTGCACGACATGATCCCGGCCGAGCAGATCGCGCATCGCATGGAGTCCGGCGAGATCGAGATTGCACCGCTCGCCTTCATGCGCGGCCGTACGCTCGCGCACTGCTACGTCATCCTCGACGAGGCGCAGAACACGACCCCCATGCAGATGCGCATGTTCCTGACGCGTCTCGGCGAAGGCTCGCGCATGGTCATCACCGGCGATCCGAGCCAGACCGACCTGCCGAACAACCAGAAATCGGGCCTGAACGACGCCGTCGATACGCTGTCCGACGTCGAAGGCGTGCGCTTCGTGCGACTCACCTCCCAGGACGTCGTTCGGCACGACCTCGTGACGCGCATCGTCAATGCCTATGACGCCCGCGACCACAAAGCCAAAGCCTAAGCCGTCGCTCCGCTGCACGGTCGTCGTGCTCGACGAGGCCTGGCTCGAGGCCTTGCCCGAGGCCGAACGACTGGCGAAGCGCGCGACACGGGCGGCGTTTTCCGGCGCACGCCGCCGCGGCCGCCGCTCGCTGAACGTTGCCCTGGACGACGACAAGGGCGTGCGTGTCCTCAATGCGCGCGACCGCAAGAAGGACAAGCCCACCAATGTCCTGTCCTATCCCTCCGGCGAGCGCGATTTCCTGGGCGACATGGTGCTGGCACGCCAGACCGTGTGGCGCGAGGCGCGCGAACAGCGCAAATCGGCCGCCGACCATTTCACGCACCTGGTCGTGCACGGCACCCTGCATCTGCTCGGCTACGACCATGAGACGGGCGAGGCCGATGCCGAGCGCATGGAAGCGCTGGAGCGTCGTATCCTGGCGAAGCTCGGAATCGCCGATCCCTATGCCCTGGATTGGCAGACCGTCGAAAAGAGTCCGAAGCCGGGCAGGCAAACGAAATAATCGAAATATTCGAAACAAACGAAGCCAGAGTCGCACCCCCCGATTCCCGGGTCGTGATGACCATTGACGGATCAAAGTCGCTCGTCGGTCCTTCTGAAAAACTCGCTTCGCGAGCCTGTCAGAGCATCTCGAGCGGCTGCTTCGTTCTGGGAGGCGGGAAGGCGCGATCGAGTTCGGCCAGAACCTTCGGTGTGAGCTTCACCTGGAGCGCCGCGAAATTCTCCTTCACGCGCTCGCGGCTCGATGATTTGGGAATGGTGACGACGCCGGGTTGGGCAAGCAGCCAGGCCAGTGCCAGCTGGGCGGGCGTGCAGCCCACGTCATCGGCGAGCTTCTTCAGCGACGCCTTGCGCAGCAGTCCGCCCTGGTCGAGCGGCGAATAGGCCATCAGCGGGATGGAGCGCTTGCGCATCCACGGCAGCAGGTCGAACTCCGGGCCGCGGCGCGACAGGCAGTAGAGAACCTGGTTGGTGCCGTTCAATCCCTTGTCGAGTTCCGCGGCATCCTGCATGTCGTCGAGGTCGAAGTTGCTCACGCCGAAATCGCCGATCTTTCCGGCGCTCTTCAATTTGTGGAAAGCCTCGAAGGTCTCCTCGAGGCGCGCGCCGCCGCGCCAGTGCAGCAGATAGAGGTCTATGCGCTCCAGCCGCAGGCGCTTCAGGCTGCGCTCGCAGGCGGCAATGGTGCCGGCGCGCGAGGCATTGTGCGGGTAGACCTTGCTCACGATGAAGGGCCGGGTGCCGCGACCCGCCAGCGCATCTCCCACGATCTCCTCGGCGCCACCTTCACCGTACATCTCGGCCGTGTCGATCAGGGGATAGCCGAGATCGAGGCCGTATTTGAGGGCGTCGAGTTCCTCGGCCCTCCGGCGCGCATTCTCGCCCATGCGCCAGGTGCCGAGGCCGAGCACCGGCATTTCCGCTCCGGAAGGCAGCTTGCAGGAACGCATCGGGAACTTCCATGGATTGCAACGCGGAGCCGATAGCTTATCTTACCAGCCATGCCTGACTCCACAGCGCACAGTACCAAGCCGGGCTACAGCCCGGCTTCGTCGACTGAGCCTCTGACGATCCCGGCCGCCTCGCCGGTCGTTCCCGATGTCCCTTCGAGCGGCGGGCTGTTGCGCGCCCTCCTGCGGCGGCTTCGCCGCCGGGAGAAGAACGAAGCTGTTCGCGAAGCCATAGAAGAGCTGATCGAGGAGACGCCCGAGAGCGACACGCCGATCAGCGAGGACCAGCGGGTCCTTCTCGCCAATATTCTGAAGCTGCGCGACAAGACCGTCGCGGACGTCATGGTGCCCAGGGTGGACATCGTGGGCATCGCCGCCGACACGCCGCTCGACGAAGTGGTGCGGCTGATCCAGGCCGAGGCGCATTCGCGCTATCCGATCTATCGCGAGTCGCTCGACGATGTGATCGGGATGATCCACATCAAGGACGTGCTGGCCTACTGGGGCACGTCGAAGAAGTTCAATCTTCGCGACATATTGCGGCGCGTCGTGTTCGTGGCACCGACCCTTCCGGTGCTCGACATGCTGCTCGACATGCGCCGGTCGCGCACGCACATGGCGCTGGTGGTCGATGAATTCGGCGGCACCGACGGACTCCTCACCATCGAGGATCTCGTGGAAGAGATCGTCGGCGAGATCGAGGACGAGCATGATGTCGCGCAGACCCCGACCGTCGCCCGCCGCGTCGACGGCACGATCGACGTCAATGGCCGTACACCGATCGAGCTTCTCGAAGAGGAGATCGGCAGGGTCCTGTCCGAAGACGAACGGCGCGAGATCGACACGGTGGGCGGACTGATCTTCTCGCTGCTCGGCCGCATTCCCGAACGCGGCGAAGTGGTTCGTCATCCGTCGGGTGTGGAGTTCGAGATTCTCGATGTCGATCCCAGGCGCATCCGCCGCCTGCGCGTGCGGCCGCCGACAACGGCGCCGGCGGCCTGATCATCGAATGACGCGATGACGCTCAAAGGCTGGCGGGCCGCGGGTGCTGCCTTCGTGGCCGGTGCGCTCGCCGCGCTCGCCATGCCGCCCCTCCATTGGCTGCCGCTCGCCGTCGTGGGCATCGTGGCCTTCGTCTGGCTGTGGGACACCGCGCCGGGACCGCGGAGCGCCCTGTTGCGCGGATGGGCCTGGGGCACCGGCCATTTCGCCGTCGGCTCCTACTGGATCGTGGAAGCCTTCTTCGTTCCGCCCGCCGACTACGGGCCGCTCGGCCCGCCCATCGTCATCGGGCTCGCCGCCCTCCTGGGATTCTTTCCGGCGATGGCGGCGGGCGCCGCGAAATGGGTCGCGTTGCGCTGGCCATCGATGGGCGGCCGCTACTGTCGCCTGCTGCTGCTGGCCATCGCCTGGACGATCGCGGAATGGCTGCGCGGTCACGTCTTCACGGGCTACGCGTGGAATCCGCTCGCGCATGTCTGGGCGTTTGCGACGCCGTTGCTGCAGGGCGCGGCGCTGTTCGGCGTCTACGGGCTGGGCCTGCTGACCTTCATGATCCTGGCCGCCCCGGTTGCAGGCTGGCGCGCGTCGATCCTGGCACTCGTCGTCGCCGGCGGCGCGGGCTTTGCGGGACAGGCCGCCATGGCGCCGGTCGATACGGCGGGAGAGGGGCCGCTGGTGCGCATCGTGCAGCCCAACACGCCGCAGGCGGAGAAATGGCGCCCGGAGATGCGCGCGGCGCATATGGCCAAGCTCGTGGAAATGAGCCGCCGTCATGGCTTCGACGGGCTGGCCGCGGTGATCTGGCCCGAAACCGCACCGCCGTTCGTCGTGCAACCCGGTTCGGCGGCGCTCGAGGTGATGGCAAAGGCCGTGCCGCCCGGAGGCTACCTCCTCACCGGCGCGGCCCGCCAGACGCGCAATCGCGAAGACGGGGTCTGGAACTCGCTGCTGGTCATCGATGGCGCCGGCGAGATCGTCGCCACCTACGACAAGGTCCATCTCGTCCCGCTGGGCGAATACATCCCCTTCCACAAGCAACTCGCCCCGGTTTCGGGCGCCATCGGACGCGGCTCGTTCGAGGTGGGGGAATCGCGCGTCACGCTCGATCTGCCGCGCCTGCCGTCCTTCTCGCCGATCATCTGCTACGAGGTGATCTTCCCGGCCGCCGTCACCGGTCCAGGGGCCCGCCCGCGCTGGCTCCTGAACGTGACCAACGATGCCTGGTTCGGCCTTTCCAGTGGCCCATACCAGCACCTCGCCAGCGCGCGCCTGCGAGCGGTGGAGGAGGGCCTGCCGATGTTCCGCGCCGCCAATACGGGAGTCTCGGCGGTGATCGATGCCTACGGCCGTGTGCTGGCCGCTCTCGACATGCAGCGCGAAGGCGTCATCGACCATCGGATTCCCGCCGCGCGCGAACCGACTCCCTATGGCCGGTGGGGCGATGGGGCGTTGGTTGTGCTGCTGCTTGTCGCAACCGGATGCCTCATGGTCGCAGCACTCTTCACACGAAGTGAAATATTAAGAGATTCAAGGTCTTAACCCCCCTCCTGCCGACTTGCATTCTGAAGGGGACACGCTTAAGTAATATGCAGCTTGCGCGTGCAGTTATGCATTTTTGCACATCTTGACTGGACAGCAGGCTCTGCACGCCATTCGGCCATTATTGGGTCGTATCGGCGTTGATCCGTGGCGTGTTTGGAAGAAGTAGGGGAATCCATGGCGAGATCGCATCCCGTTGACGTCCATGTCGGTGCGCGCATGCGCCAGCGGCGCACTCTTCTGGGCATGAGCCAGGAGAAGCTCGGGACGGCGGTCGGCCTCACCTTCCAGCAAATCCAGAAGTATGAGCGGGGCTCCAACCGGATCGGCTCCAGCCGCCTGTTCGAGTTCGCCAAGGTCCTGGACGTTCCGATCTCCTATTTCTTCGACGAGATGCCTTCGAACGCCCTGTCGGGCCGTCCGATGTCGGGCCGCGGCAAGAAGGGCGGTTTCGGAGAAGCCGGGACACCGTTCGAGCAGGAGAAGGATCCCCTCATCAAGCGGGAAACCCTCGAACTCGTCCGCGCCTACTACAAGATTCGCGAGAGCAAGGTGCGCAAGCGCATCTTCGAAATGGTGAAGGCCGTCGGTGCGGCCAGCCACGCGGAGACGGTGGGATCCCGCAAGGGGGCCAAGGCCCGCGACTGAGGGTGTGGGAATTCGGTCGCGATCCTCTTGATTTTCGTCGGCTTTTGGCGTTTTTAGCGAACCGCGGTCCCGATGGTCGGGATCGCCGCGGACGGATTTGGACGACTTGCCACCGCGCAAACAAAGGCTAAGCCGGACGTTGGCGGCACTACCCGCCCTGCCCGGAGTCCAGTGCACTTTGGGAGGGATCGTTGGCGCTCAAGGACTATATCTTCACCAGTGAGTCGGTTTCGGAAGGCCATCCGGACAAGGTCGCGGACCAGATTTCGGACGCGATCCTGGATGCCTTCATCGCCAATGACGTGAAGCTCGGCCATGCCGACGACAGCCACGCCAATACGCGCCTCGGCTGCGAAACGCTGGTCACCACCAACAAGATCGTGATCGCCGGCGAAGGCCGCGCGTCCGAGCCGTACATGAAGAAGTACGGCAAGAACACGGTCGTCAACCGCGAGGCGATCACCGAGATCGCGCGCGATGTCGTACGCGACATCGGCTACGATCAGGACGGCTTCTCCTTCCATGGCGCCGACGTCGAGGTGCTGTTGCACGGCCAGTCGCCCGACATCGCGATGGGCGTCGATGCCAAGAAGAAGGGCGGCAATCTCGGCGAGCAGGAAGGCGCGGGTGACCAGGGTCTGATGTTCGGCTTCGCCTGCCGCGACAGCGAGGAGTACGAGAAGGGCTCGTTCATGCCCGCCCCGATCTTCTTCTCGCACAAGATCCTCGAAGTGCTGAGCAAGGCCCGCCGTTCGGGCGAACTCGGCGATCTGCAGCCCGACGCCAAGAGCCAGGTGACGGTGCGCTATGTCGACGGCAAGGCCGTCGGCGCTACAAAGGTGGTGGTCTCCACGCAGCATCGCGAGGCGACGGCCAAGGGCAAGAAGTACAACTCCGCCATGATCCGCGAGATGATCGCCGGTCACGTCGAGAAGTCGCTGCCGAAGGGCTGGATGCCCAAGAAGGCGTCCGACTTCTTCGTCAACCCGACCGGCAACTTCGTCGTTGGCGGTCCCGACGGCGATTGCGGCCTGACCGGCCGCAAGATCATCGTCGACACCTACGGCGGCTTCGCGCCACACGGCGGCGGCGCCTTTTCCGGCAAGGATCCGACCAAGGTCGACCGCTCGGCCGCGTATGCCGCGCGCTACCTCGCCAAGAACGTGGTGGCCGCCGGTCTCGCGGATCGCTGCCTGATCCAGGTCGCCTACGCGATCGGCGTCGCCGATCCGATGTCGCTCTATGTGAACACCGAAGGCACCGGCAAGGTCGACGAGCGCAAGCTCGAGAAGGTCCTGTCGGAACTCTTCCCGCTGCGCCCGACCAACATTCGCCGGTCGCTGCAGCTCAACAAGCCGATCTACCAGCGCACGGCCGCTTACGGCCATTTCGGCCGCAAGCCGGAGAAGGACGGCGGCTTCTCCTGGGAGCGCACCGACCTCGTGACCGAG
>CAIYWM010000860.1 GCA_903929895.1 uncultured Alphaproteobacteria bacterium | reverse complement strand
CTTCTGTTAAATGCCTTGTTCAGACGACTTATCTAGGTGCCATACAGTTACTCCGCCGCCGCCTTCATCGCCTCCGGGTTGCGCCACTGGTGGAGCAGGTCGGCTTCCTTCTTCTTGGCCTTCTCCAGGTGCGCGTGCTTCACGTGGCCGTAGCCGCGGATGTCGTCGGGGATGGAGGCGAGCTTGATCGCGAGGGCGTGGTTCTGCGCTGAGAGAGTCGCCAAAAGCTCGCTGATCAGCGCCTCGTAGTCGGCGATCAGCTTGCGCTCGGTCTTGCGTTCCTCGGTGTAGCCGAAGACGTCGAACCTGGTGCCGCGCAGGCCCTTGAGCTTCGCCAGCATCCGGAAGGCGGGCAGCATCCAGGCGCCGAACTCCTGCTTGATGAGCTGGCCGGTCTGCGGGTCGCGGCTGGAGAAGAGCGGCGGGGCGAGGTGGAACTTCAGTTTGTAGTCGCCGTCGAACTGCCGGCTCAGGCCGGCCTGGAAGGCGGTCTCGCTGTAGAGGCGCGCGACCTCGTACTCGTCCTTGTAGGACAGCAGCTTCGAGTAATAGAGCGCGACGGCTTCGGCGAGGCCCGTCTGGCCGATCCTGGTTTCGGCGGCGCGGACCTTGTCGACCAGCGCCTTGTAGCGCTGGGCGAGGGCCGCGTTCTGGAAACCGGTCAGGTGCCTGGTGCGCGAGGCCACGATCTCGTCGAGCGTCTTCGGCTGCGTGCGCGTGAAAGCGACGACATTGTCCTTGGTGGCCTTGGGCGCCACCAGCTTCTCGACCGCGGCGCGGTCGGCGGCGGCGCGGCGGCCCCAGCGGAAGGCGGCCAGGTTCATCGGCACGGCGGCGCCGTTCAGCTCGATGGCGCGCTCGATGGTTTCGTGGGCGAGCGGGATCAGGCCCTTCTGGTAGGCATAGCCCAGCACGAACATGTTGGTGGCGATCGAATCGCCCATCAGCGCGGTGGCGATGCCGGTGGCGTCGAGGAAATCGACGCCGTCGGCGCCGGCCGCGGCCTCGACCGAGAGCTTCAGCGTGTTGGTCGGGAAGGCGAGGTCGGGATGGCGCGTGAACTCACCGGTGATGGTCTCGTGCGTGTTGACGACGGCGTGCGAGACGCCGGGCTCCAGGGCCGCCAGCGCATTGGGGCTGGCGCTGACGACCAGGTCGCAGCCCAGCAGCACGTTGGCGCCGCCGGCGGCCAGGCGCACGGCGTGCAGCGCCTCGGGGGTGGCGCCGATGCGGACATGGCTGATCACCGCGCCGCCCTTCTGCGCCATGCCGAGCTGGTCGAGCACGGTCGCGCCCTTGCCCTCGATATGGGCGGCCATGCCCATGATGGCGCCGATGGTGACGACGCCGGTGCCGCCGATGCCGGTGATGAGGACGCCGTAGGGCTTGTCCGCGACCGACGGCAGCGTCGGCGCGGCCGGCATCTCCGGTTCAGGCGCGGCGGCGCCTTCGGTCTTCTTCGCGGTCACCGCCTTGCCCTTCTTCAGCGTGCCGCCCTCGACACTCACGAAGGAGGGGCAGAAGCCGTTCTGGCAGGAGAAGTCCTTGTTGCAGGAGGACTGGTCGATGGCGCGCTTGCGGCCGAACTCGGTCTCGACCGGCACGACCGAGAGGCAGTTCGACTTCACCGAGCAGTCGCCGCAGCCTTCGCAGACGGCTTCGTTGATGAAGAGGCGCTTGTTGGGATCGGGGAAGGTGCCGCGCTTGCGGCGGCGGCGCTTCTCGGCGGCGCAGGTCTGGTCGT
The DNA here is from genome assembly GCA_903929895.1 of uncultured Alphaproteobacteria bacterium. Taxonomy (GTDB): domain Bacteria; phylum Pseudomonadota; class Alphaproteobacteria; order Reyranellales; family Reyranellaceae; genus Reyranella. The sequence continues at coordinate 11,034 of CAIYWM010000860.1, read as the reverse complement.
AGATCAGGACCGAGACGCCCTTGACCTCGCGCAGTTCGCGCTGGACCTCGTCGAGCTGGTCGCGGTGATGGAAGGTGACGCCCGGCGCCCAGGGCGTGCCGACCGGGTATTTGTCCGGCTCGTCGCTGACCAGTGCGATGCGGCCCACGCCCTCGGCATGGACCTGCTGGCTGATCGTCCAGGGATGGACGTTGCCGTCGTGCGGCTGGCCGCCGGTCATGGCGACCGCGTCGTTGTAGAGGATCTTGTAGGTGATGGTGGTGTTGGTCGCGACCGCGTGACGGATCGCGAGATAGCCCGAATGGAAGTAGGTGCCGTCGCCCAGGTTCTGGAAGACGTGCGGCATGTCGGTGAAGTGGCTGGCGCCGACCCACGGCGCGCCCTCGGCGCCCATGTGGGTGAAGGTCTTGGTGTTGCGCTCCATGCCGATGGCGAGCGTGTGGCAGCCGATGCCGGCCATCGCCATCGAACCGTCGGGCACCTTGGTCGAGCTGTTGTGCGGGCAGCCGGAGCAGAAATAGGGGACGCGGGCGAGGCCGGCCTCGTTGCGGACCTGGCGGCCGGCACGGCGCTTCAGCGCCTCGAAGCGCTCCCTGGTGCGGCTGCTGAAGGAATCGAGGCCGAAGCGGGCGACGATGGCCGAGGCGATCTCGTAGGGCGTGAGCTCGCCGTCGGTCTTGAGCAGCATCTGGCCGCGCTCGTCGGTCTTGCCGACCACGACGGGGCGACGGTCCGCCGGGGCGTTGAACAGCGCCTCCTTGAGCTGCTGTTCGATCAGGTTGCGCTTCTCCTCGATGACGAGGATCTCACGCTTGCCGGCGGCGAAGGCCGTGGCGCCCTCGGTCTCCAGCGGCCAGACCATGCCGACCTTGTAGATGGCGAGGCCCAGGCGCTCGGCCTCGTCGTCGCCGACGCCCAGCTCGTCCAGCGCCTGGCGCACGTCGAGATAGGATTTGCCGACGGTGACGATGCCGAAGCGGGCGTCGGGCCGGCCCAGCATCAGCCGGTCGAGCTTGTTGGCGCGCCAGTAGGCCAGCGCGGCGGGCTGCTTGATGGTGACGACGCGGCGCTCCTGGCCCAGCCAGTCGTCGGGCCAGCGGATGTGCACGCCGTCGGGCGGCAGCACGAAATCGGTGGGGGTGTGGATCTCGACCCGGTGCGGGTCGATGTAGACCGAGGCCGAGCTGTCGACCGTCTCGCTCAGGACCTTGAAGGCCACCCACAGGCCCGAATAGCGCGACATCGCGAAGGCGTGCAGGCCCCAGTCGAGATATTCCTGGACGCCGGCGGGGTGGATGACCGGCATGCCGGCCGACATGAAGGCGGGCTCGCTCTGGTGGGCGACGGTCGAGGATTTCGCCATGTGGTCGTCGCCCGCGAGGGCCACGATGCCGCCGTGCTTCGACGTGCCGGCGTAGTTGGCGTGCTTGAAGACGTCGCCCGAGCGATCCACGCCGGGGCCCTTGCCGTACCACATGCCGAACACGCCGTCGTAACGTGCGCCGGGGTAGAGATGGATCTGCTGGGTGCCCCACAGGGCGGTGGCGGCCAGGTCCTCGTTGGTCCCGGGCTGGAACTCGATATGGCTCTTCTTGATGAACTTCTTGGCCTGCCACAGGGCCTGGTCGAAGCCGCCCAGCGGCGAGCCGCGATAGCCGGAAATGTAGCCGCCGGTGTTCAGGCCGGCCGCGAGGTCGCGCTGGCGCTGCATCATCGGGAGGCGCACCAGCGCCTGCGTCCCGGTCAGGTAAACGCGTCCGCGTTCGAGGATGTACTTGTCGTCCAGGGTCACCGCGAGTGGCATGGCAACCTCCCTGACATTTCAATATGGGCACGGTAGCGACGTTTGCACGCGTCGGGCAATGCGGAAGGCGACCGTGCCCGAAAAACGACGGTTTACGTCAGCCCGGCCGGCCGGCACCCCATCGGCGTTTCACGGTGTCACCTTCGAATGAAATGTTGTAAGCGTCCGCCGCCATGACTTCAGTCCTCGTCACAGGTGTCGCCGGTTTCGTCGGCTCCCACGTCGCCCGAGCCTTGCTCGCGCGAGGCGAATCGGTCGTCGGGATCGACAATTTCAGCGACTACTACGACCCGGTCCTGAAGTTCGCCCGGCTGAAGCCGCTGCGCGAGACGGCCGGATTCACCTTCGTCGAGGGCGATATCTCGGACCGCGAGACGATGATGGGGCTGGCCGACCGCCAGGGCGATCTCGACCGGATCGTCCACCTGGCGGCCCAGCCGGGCATCCGCCACTCCAAGCTCGACCCCTATATCTACGTGCAGACCAACGTGATGGGGCATCTGGTCCTGCTGGAGCTGGCGCGCCGGCTCGGGCCGCAGCTCCGGCACCTCGTCTATGCCTCGTCGTCGTCGGTCTATGGCGGCAACGACAAGATCCCGTTCGCGGTCGGGGACCGGGTCGACCATCCGGTCTCGCTCTATGCCGCGACCAAGCGCTCCGGCGAGCTGATGACCGAGACCTACGTGCACCAGTACGGGCTCAAGGCGACCGGCCTGCGCTACTTCACGGTCTACGGGCCGTGGGGGCGGCCCGACATGTCGCCGTATATCTTCGCCCGGGCGATCCACGAGGGCCGCACGATCCCGATCTATCACCACGGCAAGCTGAAGCGCGACTTCACCTACGTCGACGACATCGTGGCCGGCACCCTGGCGGTGCTCGACCAGCCGCCCGCGACCGCCGGGCACCGGCTGTACAATCTCGGCGGCTCTCGCAGCGAGGAGATCCTCGACGTCATCGCGCTGTTCGAGAAGGCGCTGGGCCGGAAGGCTGTGATCGAGCTCAAGCCCGGCGAGCCCGGCGACATGCCGGAAACCGCCGCCGACATCGACGCCACGACCCGCGACTTCGGCTGGACCCCCAAGGTCACCGTCGAGCAGGGCATCCCGCTCTTCGTCGACTGGTTCAAGGAATACAACCGGCTCTGAGGGCTGCAGCCGTTCGGGTTTCGAACGACGCGAAAGGTCCCTCACTGCGTTCGGGATGACAATTTTGTTGGGGTTGGCGCAGTGAGTCACTGCAAAAACGCTGTCATCCCGAACGCAGTGAGGGACCTTTGAGTCACGGTTCACGAGCGCTTCTACCGTGAGCATGGGTTCCGAGCCGGTGCCCGTCGAACCGGTAGCGCAATTGATCGGGTGGCCGCGATCCGGCAGGCCCTCTAGCCACGTAGCAGGTCGCGCCCCATATCAGGGGCGACGCAGGGAGTTTGTGGATGAACGTTGTGCTGGGCGATCTGCCGACCTGGAATTTGGCCGACCTCTATTCGAGCCCGGGCGGGACGGACCTCGACGCCGACCTGAAGCGCGCCGCCGTGGAGGCGGAGGCCTTCGCCAAGGACTATGAGGGCAGGATCGTCGGCCTCGACGGCAAGGCGCTGGGCGGCGCGATCGTCCGTCTCGAAGCGATGAGCGACCTGCTGGGCAGGATCGGCTCCTACGCCCAGCTCTATTCCGCCCAGGACCTGTCCGACCCGGAACGTAGCCGCTTCGCGCAGGACATCTCCGAGAAGCTGAACGATATCGGCTCGAAGCTCCTGTTCTTCCGGCTCGAGATCAACAAGATCGAGGATGCCGATCTCGCCGAGAAGCTGAAGGCGCCGGAACTCGCCAAGTACGGGCCGTGGCTGCGCGACGCGCGCCTGTTCCGGCCGCACCAGCTCTCCGACGAGCTGGAGAAGTTCCAGCACGACCAGTCGGTGGTCGGCAGCAGCGCGTGGTCGCGCCTGTTCGACGAGACGATCGCGCGGCTGCGCTATCCGTTCGGCAACGAGATGCTGACCGAGCCGCAGATCCTCGACAAGCTGTCGAACAAGGACGCGGCGATCCGCAAGGAGGCGGCCAAGTCGTTCGGCAAGGTGCAGGGCGACAATATCGCGGTCTTCTCGCTGGTCACCAACACGCTGATCAAGGACAAGGAGATCGACGATCGCTGGCGCAAGTACGCCCGCCCGCAATCGTTCCGGAACCTCGCCAACGTGGTCGAGGACGAAGTCGTCGACGCGCTCGCGGCCTCGGTGAAGGCGGCCTATCCGAAACTCTCGCACCGCTACTACACGCTCAAGGCGAAGTGGTTCGGCGTCGAGACGATGCCCTACTGGGATCGCAACGCGCCGCTGCCCGAGCATGACGACCGCACGATCCCCTGGCCCGAGGCCGAGAAGATCGTGCTCGATGCCTATAACGCCTTCTCGCCCGAGCTGGCCGATGTCGGCCGCAAGTTCTTCGGTACTGGCTGGATCGACGCGCCGGCACGGCCGGGCAAGTCGCCCGGCGCCTTTGCCCATCCGACGGTGCCGTCGGCGCATCCCTACCTGCTGCTGAACTATCAGGGGAAGGTGCGGGACGTGATGACGCTCGCCCATGAGCTGGGGCATGGCGTGCATCAGGTGCTGGCGGCCAAGCAGGGCCCGCTGATGGCCGACACGCCGCTGACGCTGGCCGAGACCGCCTCGGTGTTCGGCGAGATGCTGACCTTCCAGTCGCTGCTCAAGACCGCGCCCGACAAGGCGACGCGCAAGGCGATGCTGGCCGGCAAGGTCGAGGACATGCTGAACACCGTGGTGCGCCAGATCGCGTTCTACGATTTCGAGTCGCGCCTCCACATGGCGCGCCGCGAGGGCGAGCTGACGCCGGATGCGATCGGCGAGATCTGGATGGCGGTGCAGAAGGAGAGCCTTGGCCCGGCCTTCACCTTCGACGACGAGTACAGGCACTACTGGTCCTATATCGGCCACTTCATCCACTCGCCGTTCTACGTCTACGCCTATGCCTTCGGCGACTGCCTGGTGAACTCGCTCTACGCGGCCTACCAGGCCAAGCCCGACGGGTTCCAGGAGAAGTATCTCGACATGCTGCGGTCGGGCGGCGTGAAGCGGCACAAGGAGCTGCTGGCGCCCTTCGGCCTCGACGCCTCCGACCCTGCCTTCTGGGACAAGGGCCTCGAGGTGATCTCAGGCTTCATCGACGAGTTGGAGAAGTTGTAGCGACTAATGTTGACAATCATGAGCGGTCGCAGGCAGATTCATTAGCGGGTGGATACGACCCGCTGCTTGCGCCCCAGGGTATGGTGAACGTATCGAGGCCTTCATAGGCATCCCTTTGCCACGGCAAACGGATCAGTAACGCAAGCGACTGATTATTCCGTTGTGCCGATGCAGAGGATCGAACGATGCGCGACTATCGTGATGCAAAAGCCATGGCGCAGACGCTGCGCCAAGCCCTCAAGGAAAGATCGACTTCACTGACCCACAGCGAAAGCCTGGAGCTGATCGCCAGGCTTTTCGGCGTCGCCGACTGGAACACGCTGTCGGCCAGGATCAGTACCGCACCGCCGGCATCGCCTGCGGAAGCGCCAGCCGTCAGGATGCCCGTCCTGCCGTTGCGGGACTTGGTGCTCTTTCCCGACATGACGACGCCGATCTACGCCATGCGCCTGAAGTCGGTGGGGGCGATCGGACAGGCGATGGCCGGCGACAAGGAGATTTTTTTCGTCACACAACGTCGTGTCGCCGACGATGATCCCGCGACGGACGACCTCTACAGCTTGGGTGTCGTCGGGAGATTGATCGACATCTTGAAAATGCCCGACGGTTCGATCAAGGCGATGGTGCAGGGCCTGCGCCGGGCTCGCGCCACCCGCATCGATGCGGGCCATGCGTGCCTGGTCGCGGAGCTTGCGCCGGTCGAGCGCGAAGGAGCGGCCAGGGAGGAGGCGGCGACGGTCTCGCGCGAACTGCTGCAGCGCTTCGCGGCGCACGCCAACATTGACCTGGCGTCGCCACCGCAGGCGCTGGTGCAAGTGCCGCATCTACAGGATCCTGGACGTATCGCCGATGCCATCGCCCAGTATCTGTCGCTCAGCATCGAGCAGCGACAGCAGGTCTTGGAGGCCACCGACGTCGTCGAGCGGATGCGGATGATTCTGGCGTTGATGACGCGGGACCAGCGGGCGGCCTGACCGTCGAGGTGGCAACCACGCCCGATCGACCCTATATCGGTCGAGATGCGGAATGAACACTTCATAGTCTTGGCATGAGTCAGGACGAGGGCGATTCCCTCGGCGGCCGGCTCGGGCGCTATGCCCGGGTCGGCACGTCGGTCGGCGGGCTGGCGGTCAAGCTGGCGGGGCAGCGCTATCTCGGCTTCAACCTCGACCGCGACAAGCATGCCGGCGAGCTGAAGGCGGCGCTGGGCGGGCTGAAAGGCCCGCTGATGAAGGCGGCGCAGCTGCTGGCCACCATCCCCGACGCGCTACCGCCGGAATATGCCCGCGAGCTGGCGCAGCTGCAGGCCAACGCGCCGGCCATGGGCTGGGCCTTCGTGCGCCGCCGCATGGCCTCTGAACTCGGGCCCGACTGGCAGGCGAAGTTCGCCCGCTTCGACAAGGAGGCGTCGTTTGCCGCCTCGCTGGGGCAGGTCCACCGCGCGACGCTCCTCGACGGACGCGAGGTCGCGGCCAAGCTCCAGTATCCCGATATGTCCTCGGCGCTCGAGGCCGACCTCAATCAGCTCAAGCTCGTGTTCGCTATCGGCCAGCGCGTCGATCCGGCGATCCGGACCGACGAGATCCATGCCGAGATCACCAACCGGCTGCGTGAGGAACTGGATTACCGCCGCGAGGCCCGGCACGCCGCCCTCTACCGCCACATGCTGCGCGACGAGAGCCAGGTCCATGTGCCTGGCGTCGTCGACTCGCATTCGACCGAGCGGCTGCTCACGATGGATTGGCTGCAGGGCGAGCCGCTGCTCAACTGGAAGACACGGTCACAGGAGGAGCGCGACGCGCTGGCCATCGCCATGTTCCGCGCCTGGTACGTGCCGTTCTATTTCTACGGCGCCATCCACGGCGATCCGCATCTCGGCAATTATTCGGTGCGGCCCGACGGTTCGGTGAACCTGATGGACTTCGGCTGCATCCGCATCTTCCCGCCGCGCTTCGTGCGCGGCTCGATCGAGCTCTATCGCGCGCTGATGACCGACGACGAGGCGCGCGCCGTCGCGGCCTACGAGGATTGGGGTTTTACGGGTCTCAGCAAGGAGATGATCGCGATCCTCAACCGCTGGGCCGGGTTCCTGTATGGGCCGCTGATGGACGATCGCCCGCGCCGTCTCACCGAGGGCATGGCCGAGGGCTACGGCCGCGAGATGGCGCAGAACGTGTTCGGTGAGCTGCGCAAGATGGGCGGGGTGCGGCCGCCGCGCGAGTTCGTGTTCATGGACCGCGCCGCCATCGGCCTCGGCTCGGTGTTCATCCATCTCCGCGCCTCGATCAATTGGCACCAGCTTTTCGAAGGTATGATCGAGGGCTTCGACGTGGACGCACTCGCCGAACGACAGAACCTCGCGCTGAAAGAGGCCGGGCTCACGGACGCGATCCAGCCGTGAACGTCCTGGTGACCGGTTCCTCAGGCTGGCTCGGCCAGACCCTGGTGCCGAGGCTCGTGCGCGACGGGCACAAGGTGGTGGGCCTCGATCCCGAACCGGGCGCCACGACGAGCGTGGTGGGCTCGGTCGTCGACCGCGCGCTGGTCCGTCGCGTCATCCGCGACGAAGGCATCACCGCCATCGTGCATGCCGCGGCCCGCCACAAGCCGCACATCGAGACCCACGACAATTCGGAGTTCGTCGCCGTCAACGTGCAGGGGACGCTGAACCTGCTGGAGGAGGCGGTGGCGCCGGGCTCGCCCGTCGACCGCTTCGTCTTCACCTCCACGACCTCGCTCATGATCTCGCAGGAGATCCGTGACGGCAAAGCCGGCGGGGCGGAGGAGGCGGTGTGGATCGACGAGACCATGACGCCGCTCAAGCCGCGCAACATCTACGGCGTCACCAAGCTCGCCGCGGAAGAGCTGTGCCGCCTGTTCAATCACCTGCACAAGCTGCCGGTCCTGATCCTGCGCACCTCGCGCTTCTTCCCCGAGGAGGACGACATGGCGCATGCCATCAAGCAGTCGGGCGAGAACACCAAGGCCAACGAATTCCTGTTCCGCCGCCTCAGCGTCGAGGATGCGGCCGAGGCGCATGTCGTGGCACTGGCCAGGGCGAAAGAGATCGGGTTCGACACCTTCATCGTCTCGGCGCCGACGCCGTTCACGCGCGACGATTGCCGCGACCTGATCACCGATGCGCCCGCGGTGGTCACTCGCCTGTTCCCTGAGTACCGCGCGCTCTATGAGCGGCGCGGCTGGACGATGTTCGACACGATCGACCGTGTCTACGACGCCAGCAAGGCGACCCGGGTGCTGGGTTTCACCTGCCGCACGGACTTCCGCGAGGTTCTCGCAGGGCTGCGGTAGCGGCAACAAATCCGGCTCTCGAAAGGCCGGAGGAGTTGGCGTTTCCAAGAAGGCGAAAGGTCCCTCACTGCGTTCGGGATGACAATTTTTTTGAGATTTGCGCCGTGCGCCGATCAAACAAACGGTGTCATCCCGAACGCAGTGAGGGACCTTTGCCTCATATGCGATAGCCCTGCCGGGCCCATCGTCAAACAAGACGAATGCCGGACGCTTTCGCTAAGGCTCGACGTCGAGTCACACTGCTCTAGCCGCGCACCTTCGGCATCATGATCAAGTCCCAGGGGCTGGGGACGTCGCCATGCGGGACCCAGACGAGGGCGGGCGCGTTCAGCGCGAACGCCTTGTGCAGGGCATCTTCCAGTTGCCTGGCGTCGAGTGCCTTGAAGGAGGCGATGCCGAAGGAATCGGCCAGCTTGCCGAAATCGGGATTCTGCAGGTCCGAGGCGATCAGGCGGTTGCCGTAGCGTTCCTGCTGGATGCGCTTCACGTTGCCGAAGGCGCCGTTGTCGAACACCACGACCACCACGGCGATGTTGTGGCGAATGGCGGTCGCGAGTTCGCCGACCTGGTACATGAAGCCGCCGTCGCCGGCGATCGCCAGGACCTTGCGGTCGGGCATCGCTGCCTTGGCACCGAGAGCGGTGCCGAAGCCCCAGCCGAGATTGTCCTGATAACCCGGTGACAGGAACGTGCGCGGCTTCTCGATGGGCAGCGCCACGCGTGAGGCGAAGCCCATCTGCGAGACCTCGTCGACGAAGATGCCGTCCTCGGGCAGCGCGTTGCGGATCGCCTTCAGGAAGGAGAGCTGCGGTTCGAGCTTGGACAGCCGGCCCGCGAACCAGGCGCGATGGCCGTTCAGCTCTTCTACGCGTGAGGTGCGCTTGTGGTTGTGGCGGCCAAGGGCCGCGATCAGCGCGCGGAGTTGCGGCGCGGCGTCGCCGACCAGGGCGGCATCGGGCTTGCGGAAGCGCTCCGGCTCGTCGGGATCGATGTCGACCCGCACCACCTTCAGCCGCTCGTCGATGCCCCAGTTGCCGTTCTGGATGAAGAAGCGCGTGCCGATCGCCAGCACGGCATCGGCGTCCTTCCACAGCCGATGGCCGATCGGCATGTCGACGGCGAGACGATGCGAGGAGGGGACGATGCCGCGGCCGCGTCGGTAGGAACTGACCGGCGCCTCGAGCATTTCGGCGAGCCGGATGATCTCGTCTGAGGCATCCATGGCGCCGCCGCCCAGCACGATGATCGGCCGCTCGGCCTGGCCGAGGATCCGCGCGGCCGTCTCGATCGCTTCGTCGTCGATCGTCTCCGGCGGCAGGGGCAGCGGCGCGTCGGGGATCACCACTTCGCTGCGCCTGGCCCAGGTATCGAGTGCGCATTCCAGCGCGACGGGACGTGGCCGGCCCGAGGTGGCGTGCCAGATCGCCTGGCTCACCAGGGTCGGCGCCTCCTGCGGGCTGCGGATGCGCTCGGCCCATTTGGTGATGTGCCGCATGAGGCCGAGCTGATCGTGGATCTCGTGCAGGTGGCCGTGACCCTTGTCGATGTCGGCCTGCGGGATCTGGCCGATCAGGCCGATCACCGGCGCGTTCATGCCGTAGGCGGTGAGCAGCGCGGCGCCGGCATTGAGAAGGCCGGGACCGGGCACGACCCCGAAGGCCTGCGGCTTGCCGGTGGCGAGCGCCGCGCCCAGCGCCATGTAGGCCGCTGTCTGCTCATGGCGCGGATGGATCACGCGCAGCCGGTCCGAAGCATGATAGAAGGCGTCGAACAGCGGATCCTGATGCAGGCCGGGCAGGGCATAGACCGTGTCGAGGCCGTGCAGCAGGAGGGTTTCGACCGTGGCTTCGGCGGTGCTGAGGCGGGGCATGCTTGGCTCTCTACGGGTTGGCGGGAGTGCGATCAGGGCGATGACATGCGGTTGATGTTGTACGCGGTGCTCGCGCTGGGCGCGATGGCCCTCCTGGTGTCTCTGCTGTCATGGCTGGCCGAGCGCCGGCTCGAAACGCTGGCCGCGGCCTACATTACCGACGATCCGGCCAGGCTCCCCGACGTGCCGGTGGCGCTCGTGCTGGGAGCGGCGCCGATCGGTCCGGAGGGCGGGCCCAATCGCTACTTCGTCTACAGGCTCGATGCGGCGGCCGCGCTCTACAAGGCCGGCAAGGTGAAGTACCTGCTGGTGAGCGGCGACAACAGCCGTGCCGACTATGACGAGCCGACGGCGATGCGCGAAGGCCTGATCAAGCGCGGTGTGCCGGCGGAGGCGATCTACCGCGACTTCGCAGGCCTTCGCACGCTGGACTCGGTGCTGCGGGCGGAATCGGTCTTCGGCCAGACGGGCATGATCATCGTCTCACAGCGCTTCCATCTTTCCCGTGCGATATTCCTCGCGCGAGAGCAGGGGATCGAGGCCTGGGGCTTCGAGGCGCAGGACGTGAAACGCGCCTACAGCCTCATGACCGAGCTGCGCCGCTATCCGTCGGCCCTGCGCGCTTACTTCGACGTCTGGTTCGACACGCCGGCGAAATATACTGGGGCGAGTATCGCTATCGGAAAGGATCCGCCGAATTGATGTCGTCCTGAGGTGGTGTGATTGTGGATGAAGGGCGGCTTGAGTGGCTGCTCTCCAAGAGGGAACTAATGCGGGGTCACTGCGAGGTGCCCCAAGGGCCCACTTATAGAGGAGAGCAGCCATGGAGAGCGTAGCTGGTCT
>CAIYWM010000859.1 GCA_903929895.1 uncultured Alphaproteobacteria bacterium | reverse complement strand
TCGGCGCCGGCGAGCGCCTTGCCGTCGACGTCAACGGCAAGTTCGACCTCACGACTGCGATCGCGTTCGGCCGCGCCATCGAAGGCTTCGGCCTGCGCTGGTACGAGGAGCCGCTCGACCCGCTCGACTATCTGGCGCATGCCGCGCTGGCCACCGAATACGCCCCGCCGCTCGCCACCGGTGAGAACCTGTTCTCGATGCAGGATGCGCGGAACCTGATCCGCCATGGCGGCCTGCGGCCCGACCGCGACATCCTGCAATACGATCCTGCCCTCTCCTACGGACTCGTCGAGTATCTGCGCACGATCGAGATGCTCAAGGCGCACGGTTGGTCGCCGCGGCGCTGCGTGCCGCATGGCGGGCATCAGTTCGCGCTGAACATCGCCGTCGGCCTGCAATGCGGCGGCAACGAATCCTATCCGCAGGTATTCGCGCCGTTCGGCGGCTTCGCCGACGACTGCGCCGTGGTCGACGGCCGGGTGTCGCTGCCCGACTCGCCGGGCATCGGCTTCGAACGCAAGGCCGACCTGTGGGCGGTGATGAAGGAGATCGCCTGAGGGCGATCCGTTCGTCCCGTCAGCCGCGCCAGTTATCCCAGCTGGCGTTGCCGTGCGTCTGATAGCGGTCGTCCTGCGGGATGCCCGACTTGCCGCAACCCGCCACAGCGCCCGCCATGGCGAATGCCAGAACCAGCGCGATCATCTTGAAGAGCGTTGTCATGCCGCCGACATGACACCCGATCACGACGGTTTCAACAAACCAGACTTCACAAGTGCGCTAACACCCACTTCCTGATCCTTCATGTAAGCTGCGAACTCCTCCATGGTCGAGGGACGCGGCACGGCGCCGAGCTCGGCGAGCTTCGCAGCGATGGCGGGATCCTTCAGTGCGGCCACGACGGCGGCGTTCAGGGTGGTGAGGATCGGCTTCGGCGTCTCGACGCGCGCCAGTACGCCAGCCGTCGTACCACCGTCGAACGGCTTGCTGCCGATGTCGGTGAGCGACGGCATGTCGGGAAGCTGCGAGACGCGGTCGGGACTCATCGCCAGCAGGCCCTTCAGCTTGCCCGACTTGATGTGCGGCAGCGAGGTCGTGAGCTGGTCCATGTAAAGGTCGATCTGGCCCGACATCAGATCGGCAAGGCCGGGGCCCGACCCCTTGTACGGGATGATGTTGAACTTCACGCCTTCGTTCACCTCGAGGCGCAGGATGGCGATGTGGTTGGTCGTGCCGTTGCCGGCATGGCCGATGCTGACCGTGCCAGGCTTGGCCTTGGCTTCGGCCAGCGCGGCGCGGATGTCGGCGAAGCGCCCGTCTGCCTTGCCGACGAGGATCATCGGCACGGTCGACAGCAGGCTGATCGGCGCGAACATCGGCACCAGCGACGGCTTGCCCGCGAGATAGGGCGAGACAAACAGCACGCTGAAGCTGCCCATGACGACGGTGTTGCCGTCGGCCGGCGCATTGGCCGCCGCCTCGGCGCCTACCAGGCCGCCGGCGCCCGGCCGGTTGTCGACGATCACCGTCTGACCGAGGGTGCGCGACATGCCTTCGCCCACCAGCCTCGACGTCAGGTCGTAATTGCCGCCGGCGGCGAAGGGCGCGATCCAGCGGATCGGCTTGGTGGGATAGGCTTGCGCCGATGCCGGAACGGTCGCCGCACCGACGGTCGACAAAGCCAGTCCGCTGCCCAGCAGCGTGCGTCGCGATATCGTCATCTCGAACCTCCCGAATTCCGCTCAGACTGATTGCAATTTCCAGGGAGGCGCGCCACACCGGATGCGCCCTTTCAATCGCTGAGAGAAACCGGATGCCGGAGCATCAAACCCCGCTCATTGCGACGATCGCTGCGGGTCTGATGCTCGCCTTCGTGCTCGGCCTGATCGCCCAGAGACTGCGGGTGCAGCCCCTGGTCGGTTATCTGCTGGCCGGCGTCATGGTCGGCCCCTATACGCCGGGCTTCACCGCCGACCCCGCCCTCGCCACGGAACTCGCCGAGATCGGCGTCATCCTGCTGATGTTCGGTGTGGGCCTGCATTTCTCCCTGAAGGATCTGCTTTCGGTCGGACGCATCGCCATCCCCGGCGCCATCGGGCAGATTGCCGTCGCGACGCTGATGGGTGCCGGTCTCTCCTGGATGCTCGGCTGGCCGCCGCTGGCCGGCTTCGTCTTCGGCCTCGCCCTCTCGGTGGCCAGTACCGTCGTGCTCATCCGTGCCCTGCAGGAGCGTCACATCCTCGAGACGCATCGCGGCCGGATCGCCGTCGGCTGGCTGGTGGTCGAGGACCTCGTGATGGTGCTGGCGCTGGTCCTGCTGCCAGCCCTCGCTGTGGCGACGAAGGGCAACGGCGTGCCCCCCACCCAAATCCTCTTCAGCCTTCTCATCACTCTGGCCAAAGTCTCGATCTTCGTGGCGATCATGCTGATCGTCGGTCGGCGCGTCATTCCCTGGCTGATGCACTATACCGCGCATACCGGGTCTCGCGAGTTGTTCCGGCTCGCCGTGTATGCCATCGCGCTCGGCGTCGCGTACGGCGCGCACTACTTCTTCGACGTCTCCTTCGCGCTTGGTGCCTTCTTTGCCGGCATGGTGCTGGGCGAGAGCGACCTCAGCCAGCGCGCGGCGGAAGAAGCCATCCCGCTGCGCGACGCCTTCGCGGTGCTGTTCTTCGTCTCGGTCGGCATGCTGCTGAACCCGATGGTGTTCGTGGACGCGCCGGTGGCCGTGATCGCGACCATCGCGATCATCATCGTCGGCAAGTCGGCCGCGGCCTACCTGATCGTCCGCGCCTTCAGCCACAGCCGGTCGACCGCCTTCACCGTCTCGGCAAGCCTCGCGCAGATCGGCGAATTCTCCTTCATCCTGATCGGGATCGGCATCGAGCTGAACATGGTGCCCAGGGAGTCGCGAGACCTCGTTCTGGCTGGGGCCATCGTGTCGATCATGGTGAACCCGTTCGTCTTCACACTGCTCGAGCGCCTGGGCTCCGACAACGAGGCCGCGCCCAGGATCAAGCCTGCCGCCGAACCCGAGACCGACCTCACACCGACGACCCTGACAGGCCATGACATCGTGGTGGGCTACGGTCGCGTCGGTTCGCTGGTCGGCGCCAGCCTGAGGCGGGAGGGCGCCAAGATGGTCGTCGTCGAGGCGAGCGATGCCGGAGTCGACCGAGCCCGCAGCGACGGCGCCGAAGTCTTCACCGGCAATGCCGCCGAACCGGCGATCATCGCAGCACTCAATCTCGCCGGCGCGCGGCGCCTGTATGTCACGATTCCGGAAGCGTTCGAGGCCGGGCAGATCGTCCAGCAGGCCCGCGCGGCCAACCCCACTCTCGACATCCTGGCACGAGCCCATTCGAGCGCGACGGTGGAGCATTTCGAGAAGCTCGGCGCCAACCTTGTCGTGCTGGGCGAGACCGAAATTGCCCATCGCATGCTGGAGCGCGGACAGGCGGACACGTCTCCGAAGCCGGCCTGACCGGCCCTGAACGGCGGTTCACAGGATGCCCCCATCGCGCCCCAATTGAGGCCCATCTCGCTGGGGCCTCGTTAGGTCGACTGCGCAACTGGAGGGTGAAATGTCGTCGCGTCGCACGTTCCTCTGGGGGGCGGCCTCGGCTGTCCTCGTCGGCGGCCTGGCGGACGTTTCCCCGGCGGAGGCGCAACCGAACCCGGCGACCGCCATGCGCGTTGGGCTAAAGGGCTACGATCCGGTCGCGTATTTCATCCTGGGCGCGGCGACGCCGGGCGTCGCGGACTACGAGTTTGTCTGGGACAGCGTGCGCTACCGCTTCGCCAATGCCCGGCACCGCGACCTGTTCAAGGCCGACCCCGATACGTACCTGCCGCAGTTCGGCGGCCAGTGCGCCATGAACATGGCCAACGGCAATCTCCGCGAAGCAGACCCCACGATCTGGACCATCTCCAACGGCCGTCTCTACGTCTTTGCCAGCGCCGCCGGTTCGGAGCGATTTCGACAGGAAACCGCGGCGAACGCGGCGCGCGCCGCCGCCAACTGGCGGAATCTGAGAAACGCAACGACCCAGTAGGCCACCCGCCTTCGCGTCAGTTCAGTCCGGCCCCGCGCAGGCTCGCGGCCAGCCGCTGCTGCAGCACGGGATCCTGGAAGCGCGTGCCGAAGCTTGCGGCGTCGAGATGCGGGTTCTTCCGCCGCCCTTCCTCCAGCGCCTCGCGCGCCTCGGTCTTGCGCCCCATCTCGGCATAGGCGGCAGCCAGCGGCAGGTCGAGCAGCGGATAGGCCGGGAAACGGGCGCGCACGGTCTCGAGCAGTCGCACCGCATCGGCGTAGCGGCCGCTCAACAGATAGGCGATCCCGAGATTGAGTGCAGCCTCCGGACCGATGCTGGGATTGAGGCGGCTGGCGATCTCCGCCGTCGCGATCGACTCCTCGATGCGGCCGGTCCAGAGCAGCACCGCCGCCCGCGCCCGCAGCACCTCGGCGTCGCTGGGGTTTATCTCGAGGGCGCGTTCCGACTCGGCCATCGCCAGGTCGTACTTCCCGGTCGCGGCATAGGCGCGGGCGAGCACGCCGTGCGCGAGCACGCTCTCCTCGTCGAGATCGATCGCCTTCTGGGCGTAGCGGATTGCCGTGTCGATGTCCTGCTGGACGAACTCCGACCAGCCGAAGGTGGCGCGCTCGAAATGGACGGACGCAAGCTCGGCATAGGCGTCGGCATAGGTCGGTGCCATCGCCATCGCCTTCTCCAGCATCTCACGCGCCAACCTGTTGCCGGACGGAGTGGTCTCCGCCGCCCGGGTGCGGCCCCGCAGGAGCATGTCGTAGGCATCGAGATTGTCGGTCGGCTTGCGCAGGGATTGCTGCACGGCGATCTGCTGGAGATTGGTCGCCAGCGTGCCGGCGATCCGGCGGGCGATCCGGTCCTGCACCGCGAAGATGTCGCCCAGATCGTCGTCATACTGCTCGGACCAGAGCTGCGTGCCGGTCATTGCGTCGCTCAGCTGGACCGTGACGCGCACCCGCGGTCCCATGCGGCGCACCGTACCGCCCACGATGTAGCGGGCCCGGAGCGCGCGGCCGATCTCCTGCGGCGGCAGGTTCCTGTCCCGGAAGGGCAGCACCGCGCCGTAGGACAGCACGGTGAGCTGCTTGAAGCGCCCAAGAGCGCGCGTGATATCCTCGGTCAGCCCGTCGGAGAAATAGTCCTGGGTGGGATCGCCGCTCTGGTTGGCGAAGACCAGCACCGCGACCGACAGCCCGGTCTCCGCCGGCACGTGCGCGGCTGCCACCCCCTCTTCGGCCGGCGACGGGCGGCCGGAGAAATACGCAAAGGCGCCGACGACCGCGAGCCCGAGCGCCGCAACCGCGACGACGGTGACCGCCAGGCGCTTGCGCCCCCGCGCTGGGAGAGGGCGCGGCCGCGCCGGGGCACCGTCGGCCAGCGCCGCCGGATCGAGCGTGTAGACGCGAACCGGCCGGTCGATGTTCTTCACCGTGCGATTGCCGAGGTCGCGGAACGGCAAAGCGAGCTTGTCGCGCACCTGCTCGTAGACGCTGACCGACAGGACGATGGCGCCCGGCTCGGCCACGCCCTGCAGGCGGGCGGCGACATTGACCGTGTCGCCGAACACATCGTCGTCGGACGCGATGACGTCGCCCAGGTGCAGGCCGATGCGGAAGGCCTGCCGCCGTTCGGCCGGCACGCCTTCATTGCGCTCCGCCATGCCACGCTGCAGCTCGACGGCGGACCGCACGGCCTCGACCGCGCTGCCGAACTCGACCATCACGCCATCGCCCACCGTCTTCACGATGCGCCCGCCGAACCGTTCGATCACCGGCGCCACCAGCTCGGCCAGATGCGCGCGCAGATCGACGAGGGTGCGTTCCTCGTCGGCGCGCATCATGCGGCTGTAACCGGAGACGTCGGCGAACAGGATGGTCGCCAGCCTGCGGGGGGTGAGGGAGGACGTCATCAGTCTCGTGTCAGCGCCGGATGTGATAAAAGCAGGATTCTTCGGTCATGCTGCTGCTCCCGTGCAGCGGCCACAATATGACGCTCGGACGGTGTTTGCCGCCAGAGCGGTTCGAGAGCGAGATGTCACCGTCCCTGCGCCGCCTTGCCTGCCTGTTCTGCGTCACCCTTGCGACGCCCGCGCTCGCCCAGGGCCCGGCCCCGACCGTGCTCGACTGTACCGGGCCCTTCGCCCGTGACGCCGACGAGCGCAGGCTGGCGCAGGTCTTCGGTGCCACCAATGTCGAACGAGCCGCCATTCCCGTGGGCGAGGGCAATACGGAGCCGGGAACCGCCATCTTCGCGAAGGATCCGGCCAGGCGCATCGACATCCTCTGGCACGAGGCCTATTCCCGCCCCAACGTCGTCATCATCCGCAACGGGTCGACCTGGCCGGTGGCCGTGACCGGGCTCGGCAAGCCGGTCGTGAACGGCACCCCCCTGGCGGAAATCGAGGCCATGAACGGCAGGCCCTTCACCCTGACGGGGTTCGGCTGGGATCTCGGCGGCTACACCAACAGCTGGGACGGCGGCCGTCTCGAAAAGCCGGTCGGCGGCTGCAATCTGTCGGTGCGCTTCGACCCGGCAAGCGACGCGCCCGGAGATGCGCTCGACAAGGTGAACGGCGACGTCGAGTTCCTGTCGACCGACAGCGCAATGCGTCAAACCAGGCCGGTCGTCATCGAGATCGAACTCGGCTGGCCGCAGTAGCCGCTGAAACCGATAGCTGAATCTGCGAAAGTCGACGACCATCGCCGCGATGGCCCGGGGGAGAGGCAAGAGCGTGTCCAAGCTTCGTTGGTGGGAGCCGTTGCGGCAGATTGCAGTTGCTTCTTTGACCGGCCGGAAGCCGGGCTTGCCGGGACTCCTCATGAAGCTTGCGGTCGCGTTCTGCGCCGCCGTCGGCGTCTACGACGTGCTGACGATCATCCTCTTTCTCTCGGGTGGCCCCTACATCGGTCCGCAGCGATGGGTCCTGTTCCCCGACTTCATCGTCTATCACGCGGCCGGCAGCGCCCTCCTCGAGGGAAAGGCCGGGGCGATCTATGGCCTGGCGGCCTTTTCCGATTACCTGAACCAGAACTACGCCGACTACTTCAACAGGAAGCTCGTCGACTTCCGCCCCTTCATGTACCCGCCGCCCTGGCTTCTGCTGATCGTGCCGCTCGCCCTGCTCGGGGTCGCGACGGGATACGGCGTCTTCATGGCGGCCACCGGGATGCTGGCAACGGTTCTGGTCGGACGGGCACACTTCTGGATCTGGATGGCCGCGCTGACGTCGCCGGCCGCCCTCTGGACGATGATCGCCGGCCAGAACGCCTTCCTGAACGTCGGGCTGTTCTACGGCGGGATGCGGCTCCTCGACCGGTCGCCGAGGGCCGCCGGCATTCTGCTGGGGCTGCTCTCCTACAAGCCACAGCTCTTCATCCTCATTCCCGTTGCGCTGCTGGCGGCACGCCGGTGGCGGGCCCTGGCGTGGGCGATCGGCACGGCGGCCTTCATGGCCCTGGCAAGTCTGCTCGCGTTCGGCCCGGCGTTCTGGATCCAATTCCTCGAGATGGCGCGTGAGTCGTCGACGCCGCAGTTCACAGACCAGATGCTCCGGCACGTCGCGACCTTCATGACGACGATCCAGGCAGCGGGCCACATCCTCGGCGTTCCGCCTGGTCTTGCAACCGTGGCCCAACTGGCCGGCGCGCTCGCCGCGCTGGCCGTCGTCTGGCGGGCCTTCAGCCGCCATCCGCTCGGCGATGAAACCACGGCGATTCTGGCGGTGGCGACACTCCTGGTGTCGCCGTACCTCATCAACTACGACCTGCTGCTGATGATGCCGGCGGCGCTGATGGTGTTCCGGCGGCGTGTGGAAGCCGATCTCTATCCCGGCGAACTGCTCTTCTATGTCGGGCTGTGGCTCGTTCCCAATCTCGGCATCCGGCTCAACGCGAAGGGAATTCCCGTGATGCCGATTTTCGTCGCCGGCCTGCTCTTCCTCGCCTGGCAGGCGTCGAAGCGGCGCGCCGCCGTCCAGGCACGCGCCGCCTGACAGGCGGCCCGGTTCACTGGCCCTTGAATACCGGCGGGCGCTTCTCGGCGAAGGCGCGGCGCGCTTCCTTGGCATCTTCGGAGCCGTTCAGGATGCCGCCGGCATTCGAGGTGAGGACCATGGTGGTCTCCAGGGTGCTGTCGAGCGCCGCGCGCATGATGCGCTTGCCGACCCATTGCACGAGGGGCGGCACCTTGATGATGCGGTCGCACAGCGCCCGCGTCGTCTCCTCGAGCTTGTCCGAAGCCACGAGGTGATTGAGCATTCCCCAGTCGTAGGCGCGCTGGGCGTCGAGTTCCCCGGTGTAGGCGAATTCGAGCGCGCGGCCGAGGCCGACCATCTTCGGCAGATAGTAGGAGCCGCCGTTCTCGATGATCTGGCCGGCATTGTGGTAGCCGATGAAGCGCGTCTTCTCACAGCCGATGCGGATGTCGCAGTGAAGCGCCATGTCCATGCCCGATCCGACCGCCGGGCCGTTGATCATGGCGATGGTCGGCTTGCGGATCAGCGAGATGTCGCGGTGAAGCTTGGTGAAGCCGTGATAGAAATGCTGACGCGCGGCATCTGGCCCCTCGTGCGAGCCGCGGGCGCCGGGGAAGTCCTCGCCCGTCACCTCCGCCGGCATCTTGGAGCGCAGGTCGGCCCCGGCACAGAAGACGCGGCCGACGCCGGTGAGCACGATCACGCGGATCTTCGGATCATCGTCGCCGGCGCGCATGTACTCGCCGACCTTGGCGACCGTACCGTTTTCCTCCGCCGTCCCGACGAGCGCGTTGAGCCGGTCCGGGCGGTTGAACCTGATCCAGAGGATTCCGCTTTCCTCGGGCTCGTAGGACAGGTAGTCGACAAGCTTCGGCGCCATGCGTGTTTCCTCCATTGCTGGGTTGGCGAGCGCCGTGCATCGACCGGCGTAACGCCACCGTCTTTTGGATCAAACCTTCGGTCTCCGGCCGGCGCAGGTCGCCGGCGTGCGTCTAGGCGGCTTCCTCCAGCGACGAGCAGGCGCCGCTGACGCGGGTCTGGCGCATGTAGCGACGATGGCGGTCGGCGTCGTAGCCGCTGCCGGCGTGAAGCAGGCAGCGATTGTCCCAGAGCACGACGTCGCCCGGCTGCCAGGCGTGATGGTAGACGTGCTCGGGCCGGATCGCCTCGTCGGTCAGCGCGTCGATCAGGGCGCGGCCCGCCGCCGGGTCCATCCCCTCGATCTCGCGCACGTGGCTGCCGAGGAACAGGTTCTTCGCCCCCGTCGCCGGGTTGGTACGGACGAGACGCTGGCGCACCGGCGGCAGCGAGGCGGCCAGCTCGGGCGATACGGCATCGGGCGCGACCTTGGAGCGCGAATGGACGTAGTCGTGGATCGCCACCATCGGCTCGAGCTCGGCCTTGCGCTCGGGCGACAGGCGCTCGTAGGCGGCACGCAGGGAGACGAACATGGTGATGCCGCCCTCGGATGGCGTCTCGTAGGCGCACATGACCGAGAGGAAGGCCGGCACCGTTTTGAACGAGGCATCGGAGTGCCACATGTTGTTGCCGGTCAGGAAGATGGTCTTCTTGTGCGAGTTGCCCAGCACCGTACCGTCCGGCTGGACGTTGCCGATGGTGCCGAAATACTCGACCTTGCCGAGGCTGGTGTGGCTGGGCTCCGGATTGCCGAGCTGCCGCGTGAGCGCGAGCTGGCGGTCGTCGTCCATCGTCTGGTCTGGGAAGCAGACGAACGAATAGCGATCGATCGCCGCGTTGATCTCTGCGACGAGGTCGGGCGCGAGCGGCTTGCTCACGTCGATGCCGTGAATGCGGACGCCGAACTCGGGATGGAGTTGTTCGTAACGAAGCTGGGGCATGGCGCGCGAACCTCCGGGATGCCGTCGGATCGCAGTCTTTCCGATTTGCGGCGAGCGGACCAGCCCGGCCAGCGCCCTCAATCCCGCAGGTCGAGCTTTCCCTGCAACTGCAGGAGTCGGACGGCCTGGAGCGACAGCACGCTCAGCGCGTCGCGGATCTCGCCGGCCTCGACCATCCGGAAGGCTTCCGCCAGCGGAACGCGCTTCACCACGAGCTCCTCCGTGGCTTCCGGCTCCGACTCGCCCGGCGTCAGGCCCCAGGCGAGGTAGGCGACGGCGCGCTCGTCCGAGACGGAATTCGAGAGATCGGCCTCCAGGATCTTCCACCAGTTCCGCGCCACGAGCCCCGTCTCCTCGCGCAGCTCGCGTGCCGCCGAGTCGAGCGGATCGACGCCGTGCGCCCCGCCGCCCTCGGGGATTTCCCAGCTGTAGGCGTCGAGCGGGAACCGGTACTGGCCGACCAGATAGGTATGGAACTCGGCATCGACCGGCACGACCCCGATTGCCAGGTTCTTGTAGTGGATCAACCCATAGATGCCCGGCGTCCGTGCCGGCGTCAGCACCTCGTGATGGGTGAGCCGGATCCATGGGTTCTCGTACACCTCCTTCTGGGAGAGGATGGTCCAGGGGCCCTTCTTGTTGGTCGTCATCAAGGGATTCCAAGTCTCCAGATTGCATCACAGTGCGGCCACGATGGCCCCGGCATGCAGTGTCCCACCGAACAGGCCAGCGGGGCTATCACATGTGACTCGAGTGTCCCGACCGTCGCCCTTTTGCGGTCCTCGTTCGGCATCGCCTCCACCTCCGCTGTATCGGGAATACCGTGCACGGCTTTTTTCCTGCGAAATTCTTCAAAAAATCAGCGATTTCTGCCTTAGTTGCGGACCATACTCGCCTTGGGGCGTTTGGGGCCGCCGGAGCCGGGTGGCGGGCAATCAGGGAGGCTGGCAATGAAGAGACGTGTTCTGACGCAGGCGCTGTTGATGGGGCTGGTGGCGCGCGGCGTCCCCGCCTTTGCCGCCAATCCGCTGCCGGCGCTGCAGGAAACCCAGGGTCTGCTGGACAAGGTGAAGTCGGGCGCCCTGCCGCCGGTAACCGCGCGCCTGCCGAAGCAGCCGCGTGTCATCGAGAGCTTCTCGGGCGCCGACGGTATCGGCCGGCATGGCGGCCAGCTCAACATGCTGGTCGCGGCCACGCGCGATACCCGCCTGATGACGGTCTACAGCTACACCCGACTGATCGTCTACGACGACAAATTCAAGCTGCACCCCGACATCCTCGAGAGCTACGAGGTCAAGGAAGGCCGCGAGTTCACGTTCAAGCTGCGCGCTGGCCACAAGTGGTCCGACGGCCACCCGTTCACGACCGAGGACTTCCGCTTCTTCTGGGAGGACATCGCCAACAACAAGGACCTCTCGCCCAACGGTCCGTCCGTCGAGCTGCTGGTCGAGGGCAAGCCACCCAAGGTCGAGATCCTCGACGAGGTGACGATCCGCTACAGCTGGGACAAGCCCAACCCGGACTTCATCGAGAGCCAGGCCCGCGCCGCCCCGCTGTTCCTGTTCCGCCCGGCCCATTACCTCAAGACGCTGCACGGCAAGTACACGGAAGAGGAGGAAATCCTCAAGCGCTACAAGGGCAGCCGCTGGTCGAACGTCTTCAAGCGCCAGGACGCGATGTACGGCAACAGCAACGTCGACCTGCCGACGCTCAACCCGTGGGTCCTGACCACGGTGCCGCCGGCCCAGCGCTTCGTTTTCGTGCGCAACCCCTACTTCCACCGCATCGACAGCAAGGGGCAGCAGCTGCCCTACATCAACGACGTGATCATGACCGTGGTCGCGGCCAACCTGATCCCGGCCAAGGCGGGCCTCGGCGAATCGGACCTGCAGCCGCGCTATCTCGGCCTGCGCGACTTCACCTTCCTGCGCGACGCCGCCAAGACCTCGGGCATCAAGGCGCTCCTGTGGGAAAAGGGCTCGGGCTCGGAGGTCGCCTTCTATCCCAACATGAACGCCAACGACGAGACGTGGCGAAAGCTCAACCGCGACGTCCGCTTCCGCCGCGCGCTGTCGCTGGCCATCAATCGGGACGAGTTGAGCGACGTCGTCTACAGCGGGCTGGCCAAGCCCTCGGCCAACACGATCATGCCGCGCTCGCCCCTGTTCAAGCCGGAATATGCGACCAAATGGGCGACCCATGACGTGAAGACCGCCAACAAGCTGCTGGACGATATGGGGCTCACCAAGAAGGGCAGCGACGGCATCCGCCTGCTGCCCAACGGCCAGCCGGCGATGTTCGTGATCGAGCATGCGAGCGAAAAAGCCGACGAGGTCGACACGATGACCCTGGTCGTCGACCAGTGGAAGAAGATCGGCATCAAGGCGCTGCTGAAGCCGCAGACCACGGACAATTTCCGCCTGCGCACCACCTCCGGCGAGGCGATCATGACCGCCTATGCCGGCGTCACCACCGCCGCACCGACCGTCGACACCAGCCCGCGCGAGTTCACGCCGGTGATGCAGGGCGGGCTGCAATGGCCGAAATGGGGCCTCTATGTCGAATCCAAGGGCAAGCAGGGCGAGCCCTGCGACATGGAAGTCGGCAAGGAACTGCTCGCGCTGCTGCAGAAGTGGGAGAAGTCGGTCGACGCCGCCGAACGCCGCAAGGCGTGGGAGGAGATCCTGACGGTCAATGCCGAGCAGGTGTTCTCGATCGGCACGGTGAACGAGGTGCGCCAGCCGGTGACGGTCGGCAAGAAGGTGCGCAACGTCCCGGAGAAGGGCTACTGGGCGTGGGATCCGGGCGGATACATCGGACTGTACGAGCCCGACACCTTCTGGATCGCCAGATAGCGATCCAGATCCGCTAAGGCAGAATGATCCTGGGGGCGCTCACTGCGGCTTGAGCGGCCCTTCGAACAGGCAGTAGCCATCGAGCATGATCTTGGCGTCGCCCGGCTTGACCGAGCCCACCACGTCCATCTTGTTGCCGCCGCCGACGATGGTGGTCGTCTTGAACTTCATGTCGGGACCCAGCGTCGCCTTGAAGCCGCGCTCGGGGCGGCCTTCCTGCTGGAACCATCCCTGCACGTCCGTACCCACCACGGTGACCTTGATCACCATCTTGTAGGTCGGGCACTTGCCGCTGCCCGGCACATTGAGACCATAGCCCGTCCAGGTGAGGACGGCCGGCTCGGCAAAGGCGGGCGCGAGAGGAAGAAGGGCGACCAGGGCGGCCACGGCAACTTTTTTCAGCATCGACATTCCCTCACCGGAAGGTGGCAACGAACACTCAATCTCTATGTGAATTATAGCCCTATTCGAAATCGAAATCGCGCCGTTTTGAAGGCACGGGCCTTTTCACCGGGCACGCTTCTTCCTCGCCTTGCCCGGCTTGCCCGGCTTGCCCGGCTTGGCCGCCTTCCGCACCGGACCGGTCTTGGAGGCGAGCGCGGTCTGCAGCGCCTTCTCCGCCTCCCGCATCTTGGCCTCCCGGTTGGGGTCCTCCGCCGGCAGATTGCGGGCGAAGGCCAGCCGGGCCTCGGCCCGCTGCAGGAAAATCGCCTTCTTGGCTTCGGAAATCGGCTGGCCCATGAACTCTCCTGCCGGAAACCGGCATCACTTGCGGGCCGGCACCTTACCGCCTTTCCGGTCGGCGGGGGGTACTACGGCCTCCGAACTGCCCTCGTCGTCCGGCCGCTCCACCGTGGGCTCCAGCCCGTAGCGGCCGCCCTTCTCCTTGTCGTCGCGCTGGTAGCCCGGCCCCTCCTCCGCTTCGGCGCCGTAGACACCTTTCTCACGCCGTTCCTCGTGGCGCGCGTCCTTGCCCTGTCCGCTGCCGCTGTAACTGGCCGAGGCCTCGTTCGGGTCGGGCTTTTCGGGCATGCGGGCCATGTGGTTCTCCGTCGGCATGTTGGGTTCGGGCCCGGTAAACGCGCTCACCCCGCCAACGGATGCAGCAGGCCGAACGAGACCGGCATGCCGGCCCTTGACATGTGTCAAGAACAGCCGCGAGGGGCGGCCCTATTGTGCAGAGGCGGCGCGGACCCATCGCGTCTTGAAGGATGCCGTCGATGACCAACGTGACCAAGCTGCGCGCCAAGCCGACAGTTCCCGAACTGGAACGTCCCGTGCACTCGGTGCCGGCCGACGACCTCGTCGCCGCCGGCAAGCGCCTGCGCGATACGGTTCCGCGCGCAAGCCAGGGGGAATGGAAGCGTCCAAAGGACCGTCGCGACCCGCTGGAGATCCTCCAGGCCTCCGACGAGGGGCGTCAGACCGATCTGCTGCCGATCCGCTACGGTCGCATGCTGCAGTCGCCCTTCACGTTCTATCGCGGGGCGGCCGCCGTGATGGCCGCCGACCTCGCGGCCACGCCCTCGACGCACGTTCACGTACAGGCCTGCGGCGACTGTCACCTTCTGAACTTTGGCGGCTTCGCTACACCCGAGCGCAGCATCAACTTCGACATCAACGACTTCGACGAGACCCTGCCGGCGCCCTGGGAATGGGACCTCAAGCGGCTGGTCGCCTCGTTCGTGCTGGCGGCGCGGTCGAACGGCCTGTCGGAAGCGGCGGGGCGCGACGCGGCCTTGGCAACGGCCCAGAGCTACCGCGAGCGCCTTCGCGAGGTCGCCGAGATGAGCCCGCTGGAGGCCTGGTACACAAAGATCGGACCGGAGGAACTGTATGGCCTGACCGACGATCCGCAGTTCAGGAAGCGCGTGCAGCGCCGGGTCGAGGCGGCGCAGGCAGAGCGTGCCTCCGATATCGATTTCCCCAAGCTGGCCGAGATGGTCGGCGGCCAGGTCCAGATCAAGGACCAGCCCCCGCTGATCTTCCATCCGGAGTTCTCGAGGGCGGAAGGCTTCAAGGAGGCGGTGGACAAGGCCTTCGCCAGCTACCGCGACACGCTGTCCGACGATCGCAAGGCGCTGCTCGACCGCTATCGCCTGGTCGACGTCGCCATGAAGGTGGTCGGCATCGGCAGCGTCGGCCGCTACTGCTCGATCGGCCTGCTGATGTCGTCCTCGAACCAGCCGCTGTTTCTCCAGTTCAAGGAGGCCGTGCCCTCGGTGCTTGAGCCCTATGCCGGCAAGAGCGGCTATGGCCACGCCGGGCAGCGCGTGGTGCAGGGCCAGCGCCTGATGCAGTCGTCGTCCGACATCTTCCTGGGCTGGGCGACCGGCCTGCGCGGCAACGACCTCTACGTCCGCCAGCTGCGCGACGCGAAGATCAAGCCGCTGATCGAGACCTTCGACCGCAAGATGCTGATGCTCTTCGGCAAGGCCTGTGGCTGGGCCCTGGCGCGCGCGCACGGGCGGGCCAGCCATCCCTGGCTGATCGCGGGCTACCTCGGCCGGAGCGAGGCTTTCGACGAGGCCATGGCGAAGTTCGCGGTGGCCTATGCCGACCAGACCGAGCGCGACCACGCGCAGCTGAAGGCTGCCGTCGCCGCCGGCCGGATCAAGGTCCATGTCGAGGAGGACCGGTAGCGCGGGCCCCGGCGATGCCGTTCGACATCGACAACCACTCCCTGCTGGCGATCTTCGCGGCCAGCCTGGTGCTGATCGCCGGCGCTGGAGAAGCGGGTCACCGGCTCGGCGTGCGGGCCGCCCGCAAGGGTGCGACCGCGGTATCGACTCTCGAAGGCGCCATCCTGGGCCTGCTGGCGCTGATGATCGGGTTCACCTTCTCGATGGCGCTGTCGCGCTTCGAAGCGCGGCGCGACGGGGCCGTGACCGAGGCCGCCGCGATCGGCACGACGGCGCTACGCGCCCGCCTGCTGCCGGCGCCGCATGACCGCGACTCCGTCAAACTGCTGCGCGAGTACGTCCAGATCCGCCTCGATCTCGCCCGTGGACCGGTCGGCCGGGCCGAGTTCGACCGGGCGATCGCGCGGTCGAACCTCCTGCAGGAGGCGCTGTGGCGACAGGCGCAGGCGGTGGCGGCGAAAGACAATGCGATGGTGCCGACCGGCCTGTTCATCCAGTCGCTGAACGAGATGATCGACGATCAGGAGAAGCGCCTGTCGGCGATGACAAACCGCCTGCCCCTCATCGTCATCGCCGCCCTCTATGGCATTTCGGTCATGGCCATCGGCTTCGCCGGCTACGGCAGCGGGGTCGAATCGAAGCGGACGCGGGTGCCCGTCCATATCACCGGCCTGCTCGTGGCGACGATCGTGCTGCTCATCCAGGACATCGACCGGCCGGGCAGCGGCTTCATCACGGTGAGCCAGCAGCCGCTCGTCAACGCGGCGGCCACGATCGACGCCTTTCCCACCCCGCCATGACGCCGATGACGCCACCCACGCTCCTGACGCGCGGCAGGCTGCGCACGCCGCGGGCGGCGGCGGTCGCCGGCATCCTGTTCTCCGGGCTGCTGATCGCCGCGTTCCTGCTGTTCCTGTCGGCGGTGCCGCGCGACTCGCGCGAGCATGGGACGTGGCTGGTCGCCGGCCTCGACCGGGTCGTGCTGGCGATCAATCTGATGCCGTTCGCCGGTGTCGCCTTCCTCTGGTTCATCGGCGTGGTGCGCGACCGCCTGGCCGAGGCGGAGGACCGGCTGTTCGCGACGGTCTTCCTGGGCAGCGGGCTCCTGTTCCTCGCCCTGATGTTCGTGGCCACCGCGGTGTTCGGGGCCATCGTCATCGTTCATGCCGGCCAGCCGGAGTCGCTGCGCGACTCGCCCGCCTTCGCCTTTGCGCGGGCCTTTGCCTACACGCTGGTCAACGTCTACGCGATCCGGATGGCGGGCATGTTCATGCTGGTCACCTCCACGATCGCGCTGCGCACGGCCTTCGTCGCGCGCTGGCTCGCAGTGCCCGGCTTCGCGATGGGACTCTTCCTGCTGTTCGCCAGCCCGTGGGTCGACTGGAGCTTCATCGTCTTCCCGGTGTGGGCCCTGTTGCTCAGCGTCTACCTGCTGGTCACCAGCCTCCGTCAGGAGGCCGACGGACGGCGGACGGCGAGGAGCGTGCCGTAGCCCGCGACCGCGCAGCAGGCCGCCAGCGCGAGGTAGAACAGGGCGAAGAAGGGATCGCGCTGCCCCACGCCCATCCACAGCGCGAGGCCGGCGAACGCGATGGTGAGGACAACGGCACTCCACCATACGATCCGCACGCCCAGCCGCAACTTCTGCACGCGCTCGTGGGGCGTGGGCTTCCCCGATTCCAGTGTCGGGCTCGGCTCCGGCTCGGCCGGCGCACCCGGAGTCTCTGCCGGCGGGGCTTTCCTCGACGGGGCGTCCGTTCCGGTGGGGTCGCTTACGGGCGCTTCCTTGCGCGAAGGATCGATGGCGGGCGTGTCGTCGAGAGGCGGGCGGGGCTCGGGCATGCCGTTCAACGGGCACGGACGGCAGAGGCTGCATCCCGCACTAGGGCCTGCGTGAACCTCCGCACCACCTCAACCGTCCGGTTCGAACCGACCTGGATGCACGCGCTTCAGGCCTCTGGCCTCGAACGGCGCAGAGACGGCCGAGCCTGCCACAAGCGTTCGCCCCAACTCGACCACTGAGCCGACGGTAGGCTACATTGGAACCTCCGGTCGAGGTGCAGTCGGCCCGAGGTGCAAGAGATGTGGCCTGAACCGCGCCGTCGCCTGATCGGGATACTCCGGCGCCTGATTGTCTGGCCGATCGTGGTTCTGGTTGCGGCGGTCGCAGGCTTCTCGGCCTATGCCGTCCTGGCACTTGAACCGGCCATGCCCTGGCATTCCCTGAAGCTGACGGAAGAGTTCCAGGCACGACGCGATGCGCGGCTGGATTTTGCCGGACTGCTCGAGCTCGAAGGCCGGCTGTTCGAGGAGCTGCGTCGCGCCGGCAGCGCCCTCCGCACCGGCGACACGGCCGAGGAGCGGTCGTCGCGGTTTTCTCCCGCCAGCTGGGTCGCCCGCCTGACCGGCGCCCCGCGCACTCCAGTCTCCGACGACGTCTACGCGGCACCCTACAATCGCTCGTTCGAACTCGTCCCCGCCGAGCGGCGCGGTTCAGCACTGTTGATCCATGGCCTGACCGATGCGCCCTACTCGATGCTGGCGCTGGCGCGACGGCTGCAGGCCCGCGGCCTGCATGTCGTGGTCCTGCGGTTGCCGGGGCACGGCACGGTTCCGGCCGGGCAGCTGCAGATGACCCTTGAGGACTGGCGTACGGCCATGCGCATCGCGGCCCATCATGCCGCGTCCCTGGCGGCCGTGGATCAGCCCTTCTATGTCGGCGGCTATTCGACGGGCGGCACGCTGGCGCTCCTCCACGCGCTCGACAGCCTCGGCGATTCATCGTTGCGCCGGCCGACGCGTATCCTGCTGCTTTCACCGGCCATCGAATTGCCCCGCTTCGCGGTGCTGGCGCGGATCATCGACGTGCTGGCTTTTTTACCCGGACTGGGAGCGGCGCACTGGCAGACAATCGAGCCGGAGTACGATCCCTACAAATACAATTCGTTCGCGGTGAACTCGACCCGCCAGGTTCTGGCTGCCACCAGTTCCCTGGCACGTGCCGTTGAACGGGCGCAGTCAGCCGGACTTCTGGATGAATTGCCCCCCGTCACGGCCTGGCAGTCGGTAATCGATTCGACGGTCGGGGCCCGAGGCCTATTCGATTCATTTTTCGGCCGGCTTTCGGGGGAGCAGCACGAGCTGGTGCTGTTCGACGTCAACCGTTTGGCCGCCTTTCGGTCCCTGCAGACCAGCCGGGTCGCGGGCCTGCCGCAGCTCCTCTCGACCCTGCAGCGTTCCCATACGCTCACGGTGGTGACCAATCGCGACGACTCCTCCGACAGCGTCGTAATGCGTCGGCGCGCACCCGGCCAGCCTTGGACGGAGACCGAGACGGGACTCGCCTGGCCGCGCAGCATCGTATCGGTCGGTCATGTCGCCCTGTGCTTTCCGCCCGACGATCCGGTCTACGGATTTTTGCCGGGTAGCGGGGCGAACGATGAGCCGGCGCTGGGATCGCTGTTCCTGCGCGGCGAGGCAGGAGCCCTTGCCGTGCCGCTGTCTGTCTTCACACGCCTGCGCTCCAACCCGTTCTTTGCTCTCATCGCCCGCCGGGTCGACGAATTGCTGGATGCGGATTTCCGGAAGTGAGTCCGGGGAGCGCTGCCGTTCTCGACGTCGAAGGTATTGTCGATCGCCGGAATTCCCTGCGACTGCCTGGCAATGTCGCATGAAGTGTTGTGCCGTTTGCTTGCGTCCCCGAGTTGGCAACCAGCGACATCTGGCTTTCGGCCGTTCGCGCCACAAACCATCTTGCCGCCAGCCCTTGGCAACCCCTACGTTCTGATCCGGCCTGCTCACGGGTTGGCCATGGCGGTCGGCAGGGGCCGGCCACGCGGCACTCCCAAAACACGATTCACGACGCCCATGATCCATTCACGAATTACGATCGTTACCGCATCGCTCGCTGCCGTCATCGCCAGTGCCGCCCCCTCTCTCGCACAACGGCCGGAGCCTGTGCGCATCGGTGGGATTGGAATCGATGCGACCGAAGTGACGATCGGCCAGTTCCGGGCCTTCGCAAGCGCCACGTCCTTACGAACGGCGGCCGAGCGTGAGGGTGGTGGTTTCGAATACACCGGCGGATGGACGCGGCGGCAAGGCTGGACCTACGAGCGTCCACAAGGCCAGCCCGGCCAGGACTCCGAACCCGCCGTGCACGTGACCTGGGCCGAGGCCGATGCCTTCTGCCGGCATGTCGGCGGCCGGCTGCCGACCCTCGCCGAGTGGCGAAGCGCCGCCTACACCGAGCAGCGCGACCGGCCGACCGACGGCTACGTGCGGGGGCAGACCTACCAATATCCGGTGGGCGACGCCCCCGACGGCATGAACAACAACCGCCGGGCGCACGTCGCGGTCGCGACCACCAAACGCGGCGTCAACGGACTCTACGACATGGGCGCCAATGTCTGGGAGTGGATGGCGGACCGACGTGGGGAAGACGCCCTCACCGCCGGTGGGTCCTGGTGGTACGGTCCGGCCCAGGCCCGCGCCGACGGCGCCCAGTGGAAAGCCGCCAGCTTCTACGCCCTCTATATAGGGTTCCGCTGCGCATACGACGCTAAGGGTTGAGGCTAACCTCGGCATCGCGCCCGGGGGCCTCTTCATTTCGATTGTTTCGTTTATTTCGTTTATTTCGTTTATTTCGTTTATTTTGGTTGTTCCACTCCGACGATGTCGTCGCGGCGCCAAGCTATCCCGATTTTGGCGGCGTCTTCGCGAAAAGGGTGCGGTGCGACCGCAGCGCCGTCACCATGACCAGCGCCGCGACCGCCTGCAGCGCCGCCGTCATGCCCAGCGCCCAGCTGTAGCCGTCAGGATCCCAGCCGCCCGAAGCGGTGCGCGGCCAGAGGTCGAGGACCCAGCCGACCGCCGCCTGGACCGCGAAGGCCAGCCCCAGCGCCACCGTGTTGGTCGCCGTCGAGACCCGGCCGGTCAGGTCGGGCGGGAACATCTGGTTGACCACCACGTAGCCCACCGAGCCGGCGGCGCTGAACAGCGCCATCGCGAGGAACAGCGCCAGCACGACCGCGAACGCGCGCGGCTGCAGCATCAGGCCGACCTGCACCGCGACCACGGCGACCAGCGCGACGATGGGCACGATCACGGCCGGCAGGCCGAGCCGTTCCGCGCGGCTGGCGGCGCTGCCGGTCAGGACGCTGCCCGCGATCATCGCCAGCGTGTAGAGGAACAGCACGCCGGCCCGGGTCGCCCCGTCCATGCCGGCAACGTCGCGCAGCCACGGTCCGGCCCACAGGCCGAGGTAGGCGAAGTTGAAGGTCGAGATGGTCGCGACCGCCGGGCCGAAGCGCCAGAAGGTCGGCGAGGCCAGGATGCGCGCGCTCGAGGCGAGGTAGCCCCCGAGCGTCGGCGCCGGTCCCGGCGCGCGCGGCTTGTCGGGCACCGACAGGAAGATCCAGAGCGCGACCGCGAGCGTGACGGCGCACAGGACCCAGAAGACGCCGCGCCAGCCGAGCGTCGGTAGCAGGGCCTGTACCGGCACGGTCGTGACCGTGCTGCCGACCGCGGCGATCGCCGTCGAGATGCCGATCACCTGGGCGACGCGGCGGCGCTCGAACCAGTCGGCATTGCCCTTGAGCACCGCCATCAGCCCGGCCGAGATGCCGACGCCCAGCAGGACGCGCCCCAGCGCCAGCCCGGCGAATCCCGGCGACAGCGCGAAGATGGCGAAGCCCAGCGCCGCCAGCGCCATCAGCACCGTCTGGACGCGCCGCGCGCCGAAGGCGTCGAGCGCGACGCCCAGCGGCAGCTGCGTCACGGCATAGGCGGCGAACATGCAGGCGGCCAGCGTCCCCAGCTCGACCGCCGACAGGCCAAGCTCCATGGCCAGCACCGGCCCGACGATCGCCATCACCGTGCGCGCGGCCTGGTTCACGAAGTGCGCCGCGGCGAGCGGGAATGTCACTCTCAACAACATCGGGAAACAGTATGACAGGCATTGAAGTCGCGCGTCGCCTGTCGGAAGGCCACTGAGACGCAGGCCGAGATCGAGCGCCGTGCCGCGGCCGACCTCGAAGCTGGCGGCGAGGTCGGCACCGAAGGGGGTGCGGACCGAGGTGGTGACCTGCGATGCTACGGCGAGGTTGTAGACGCTGCTGCCGCTCTAGGTGAAGCCGAGCCGATTGGTTGAGGCGAGCTGGAACTGTCCGAACGGTGTGATCGAGGTCCGCTCCGGGACGGCGAGATCGAACCTGTACCCGGCCTCGACCTGGCCGAGGACCTGGTTGGCGCTGGTGTTGCCGTTGGCGATGCCGCTCGGCAGGCCAGGGGCGGCGACGATGCGCTGCATGCGGTTGTTGGCGATGGCGTATGCGACTGAGCGCCGAAAGGGACCTGAGTGGTACCGTTCCGGGCTGCAAGCGAGAAGGCAATCACCACAAAGACGGATCGGGCAAGTAGTCTCATCAAGACTCTCGAGAACTGTTTGCCATTCATAAATGAATGTTTTACGATAATTAAATATCGCCTATGTAGGATTCTCTCGTGTCAAACAACGACGTTTTTCACCCTCTGATCGATGACACGACCAACTCGGGCGATCGGCGCCGGCTCCGGTCCATCGCGTGGATTGCGGAGTGGTCGGCCGTCGCCGGAATTGTGATGGGTCTTGGTTATGTCGCCTATCTGGCCCTCGTGCCGGACGCGCTCACCATCGCGCTGCGCCGCGAAGTCGCGGGTGTCGTTGTCGAACCCAGCGGACCAGCGCTAACGGCTGCAGGACTGGTCAGCTTCGTTCCGGCCTTGATCTTCGCCGGCGCGATGTGGTCGGCACGAACGCTGTTCCGGCTTCTCGGCCGGGCCGCGACCGTATTTGATCCGAGAGCACCGTCGTTATTGAAGCGGCTCGGCCTTCTGGCGGTTGCAGCAGCCGTTGCCGGCGTTTTCGTCCGCATGGCGGTAGCGCTGCTGATGACCAGCGCCAACCCGCCGGGTCAGCAGCAACTGGTCCTGTCCGTCAGTTCGGGCGACGTCACGGCGCTGGTCGTCGGTCTCTTTATGCTCGCCTTTGCGCTTGTGATGCAGGAGGGGGTTCGCCTCGACGAGGACAACCGGAGCATCCTTTGATGGCGATAATCGTCAATCTCGATGTGATGCTTGCCAAGCGTAAAATGCGCTCCAAAGAGCTTGCCGAACGGATCGGTCTCACCGAGCAGAACGTGTCTTTGCTCAAATCCGGCAAGGTGCGCGGCATACGCTTCGAGACACTGTCGAAGATCTGCTCCGTGCTGGCGTGCCAGCCGGGCGACATTCTCGAGTTTGTGCCGGACGTCGGCCATCCATGAATCGGGCTCCTGCATGCCGACTAGACGAAACACGAGATGACACCCGGCAGACTGGAATTTCGAAGTGACAGATCGGCCTTACACGAACCTTCGAGTGGCCTTGGCTGCCGTCTTTATCCTCTCCGCGTCGCTACTTGCTGGCTGCGCCACCTTGCCGGGTGCGCAAAGTGCACGTGGCATCGACGGAAATGTCGAGGTGTCGCATCTGCCTGGGGCGGCCCCAACGGTCGTGTTCGAAGCTGGCTTGGGAGCGCACAAGGAGAGTTGGACGGCCATATTTCGCGAGGTCGCGCGGACGAATGCTGTCTTCGCCTATGACCGCCCCGGTATTGGGCGCAGCGCCTCGACCGAGCGGCCGCGAGATGGCACGGCTATCGTGGAGGAACTGCGCACGCTCCTTCGGGGGAGTAGCCTGAAGCCGCCCTATGTGCTGGTTGGCCATTCCGCAGGCGGACTCTACATGCAGCTCTATGCAAGGCTCCATCCCGAGGAGGTCGCGGGGCTGGTTCTTGTAGATTCGACCCATCCCACTCAGTTTGAGGGCGAGGGATCACTCGCGAATCGTGGCGCCCTTGCTTCGGGTATCATGGCGCTCGCCGGGGGGATTGGGCCGATCCGCCAGGAGTTCGACGCCTTAACGCAAACTGGCGCGGAGGTGCTGGCGGCACCTCCACTCTCCGCTCGCATCGCGACCGTTATCCTGTTGGCGCGGAATGACGACAGCGGCCCAGCTGCGACCTTCGACAGGGCCAAGCGGGCCGATTTCGCACGGCTTTATCCGACGGCGCAAATCCGCAGGATCAATAGCAATCACAACATTCCGAGTGAAAAGCCTGATGCGGTGGTGGAGGCAATCCGCTGGGTGCTGGCGCAACCGCAGTAGCACGCAATAAGCGATCCTAACCGCGCACGCACTGCCGCCCGGAAGGCGAACCAGTTTGAGATTTGGGATTCCAGCCATTTTGAGCTTTGAAGGAGCGAGAAATGGCACGTCAGGACTACACACCTGAACGCGCGGCTCACCCGCAGCGACTTCCCCGACTTCAACGACCCGAACAAGCTCGGCGAAGGTCAGGCGATGGTCGATCGCCTCACCAACCTGATCGGCATCTTTCAAAAGCCGGAGCTGGATTTCTCCGGCAACCGCGCCGACCACGACGACATCCTCGGCGACGCGTACGAATACCTGATGCGCCACTTCGCCACTGAGAGCGGCAAGAGCAAGGGCCAGTTCTACACGCCGTCCGAGGTCAGCCGCGTGCTCGCGCACGTGATCGGCATCGGGCCGCACAACACGCGCGCCGCCACCACCGCCTACGACCCGACGTGCGGCTCGGGCTCGCTGCTGCTCAAGGTCGCCGCGCAGGCCGGCAAGCGCATCACGCTCGAGGGGCAGGAGATGGACGTCACCACCGCCGGCCTCGCCCGCATGAACATGATCCTGCACGGCTTCCCAGAAGCGAAGATCCTCTCCGGCAACACGCTCGCCGACCCGAAGTTCAAGGACAAGGACGGTCAGAATCTGCGCACGTACGACTACGTCGTCGCCAACCCGCCGTTCTCGGTGAAGACGTGGACGATCGGCCTGACGCCCGAAGCCGACCCGCATCAGCGCTTCGCCTGGGGCGTGCCGCCGGCCAAGCAGGGCGACTACGCCTTTCTGCTGCACATCGTCCGCAGTATGAAGAGCACCGGCAAAGCCGCGTGCATCCTGCCGCACGGCGTGCTCTTCCGCGGCAACGCCGAAGCGGCCATCCGCACGCAGCTGGTGCGCTCGGGAATTCTGAAGGGCATCATCGGGCTGCCGGCCAACCTGTTCTACGGCACCGGCATCCCCGCCTGCGTGCTGGTGCTCGACAAGGAAAACGCCGCCGCGCGCAAAGGCGTGTTCATGATCGACGCGTCGAAGGGCTTTCGCAAGGACGGCGCCAAGAACCGCCTGCGCGAACAGGATATTCACCGCATCGTCGACGCGTTCACGAAGCTGGTCGACGCGCCGCGCTACGCGCGCATGGTGCCGCTCGCCGAAATCGCCGACCCGAAGAACGACTTCAACCTGAACCTGCCGCGCTACATCGACGTCTCCGAACCGGAGGACCTGCACGACATCGACGCGCACCTGCGCGGCGGCATCCCCGAGCGCGATCTCGACGCGCCGGACAGCCCGCTCGCCCCGTACTGGCAGGTGCTGCCCGGCCTGCGCACCGCCCTGTTCGAATCCGCCGGCCGCCCGGGCTACGCCCGCCTGCGCCTGCCGCTCGCCGAGGTCAAGCCGACGATCCTCGGCCACCCCGAGTTCGTCGCGTTCCAGAAGCGCGCACAGCGCACGTTCACGACGTGGCGCACCGCCGCCGCCCCGCAGCTCGCCGCCTTCGGCAAAGACGCGCACCCTCGCGCGCTGATCGACGCCCTCGCCGAGTCGCTGCTCGGCGCCTTTCGCCGCGTCCCGCTGCTCGACGCCTACGACATCTACCAGCACCTGCTGGACTTCTGGGCGGCGACCCTGCAGGACGACGCCTATCTGATCACCGCCGACGGCTGGACGGCCGCGCCGACGCGCCTGTTCGAAACCGACAAGAAGGGCAGGCGCAGGGACAAGGGCTGGGCGTGCGACCTGGCGCCGAAGCCGCTGATCGTGGCGCGCTACTTCGCGCAGGAGCAAGCGGCGCTGGACGCGGCGCAGGCCGAGCTCGACGCCGCGGCCGCGCGCATCGCCGAGCTGGAGGAGGAACACGGCGGCGAGGACGGCGCGCTCGGTGCGCTCGAGAAAATCGCGAAGGCCGACGTCGCCGCGCGGCTGAAGGAGATCCGCGGCGACGCAGACGCGCACGACGAGCGCGCCGTGCTGCAGTGCTGGCTGGAACTGTCCGAGGGCGAGGCGGCGCTGAAGAAATCCGTGAAGGAGCAGGACGCCGCGCTCGATGTGCTGGCCTGCGCCAAATACGCCGCGCTCGGCGAGGCCGACATTCGCGCGCTGGTGGTGGAGGACAAATGGATGGCGCAGCTCGCCGCCGCCGTGGCCGGCGAACTGGACCGCGTCTCGCAGACGCTGACCGGCCGCATCCGTCAGCTGGCCGAGCGCTACGCCGCGCCGCTGCCGCAGCTCGAGGACGAGGTCGATGCGCTGACGGCGCGCGTGCAGCGGCACCTGCAGAAGATGGGGGCGTCATGGACGTGAAGCGCGGCTACAAGCTGACTGAGGTGGGCGTGATCCCGGAGGAGTGGGAGGTGCGGAGGCTGGGGGAGGTGGCGGAGATAGATCCCGAAAATCTCAGTAGTGAGACGAAGTCGGATTTCTCATTTAACTATGTGGCCCTTGAAGACGTCGATCGTGGTCAACTTCGCAGTTACTCTACACAGCGATTTGCCACTGCTCCGTCTCGAGCACGACGAAAGCTAAGACTTGGCGATGTGCTTGTCTCTACAGTTCGCCCGAATCTGCAGTCACATTTGTTGTTTTCACTCGCTGAAAATGACTGGGTTTGTTCGACCGGGTTTTGTGTCGTGCGCTGTCACCAGGGTGTAACGCATTCTGGATACTTGTTTTTTCAGTTGTTCACGAAGCAAACGTCCAGTCAGATTGATGCGCTGCTTACTGGATCGAATTACCCAGCGATCAACAGTGGTGATGTTCGCGCATTGGAGATTCCATTCCCTGATTTTCAAGAACAACGCGCCATCGCCGCGGCGCTGAGCGACGTGGACGCGCTGCTCGACGGGCTGGACCGGCGGATCGCCAAGCAGCGCGACGTGAAGCAGGCGGCCATGCAGCAGCTGCTCACTGGCCGGACGCGGCTGCCGGGGTTTCGCGGGGAGTGGGAGGTGCGGAGGCTGGGGGAGGTGGCGGAGATCGTCAG
>CAIYWM010000858.1 GCA_903929895.1 uncultured Alphaproteobacteria bacterium | reverse complement strand
TGCTGGCCGAACGCTACACCAGCGCGTTCGGCAGGGACGGCGCCGTCGAGATCACGCTCCGCGCGCCGATACCCATCGAGACGCCGATGAACCTCGTGCGCGAAGAGGCGGCGATGACGATGCGCGACGGCGACACGCTGATCTGCGAGGCGCGCGCCGGAAAGGTCGATCATCTCGATCCGCCGAAGCCGCCCGCGGACTGGAACGCGGTGATGCACCAGGACGCGGTGGGCGGCTGCGGCGAGGGCAGCGACTTCCAGTGGTGCCTCGTCTGCGGCCGCAGCCGCGGCGTCGGTGATGGCCTGCGCGTGTTCGGCAGCTATTCAGGCAGCGGGACTTCCCTCTCCTGCTACGTGCCGCACGCCAACCACGCCGACAGCGACGGCCGCATCCGGCAGGAATTCCTGTGGGGCACGCTCGACTGTCCCGGCGCCTGGGCCGCCCAGGATCCCGACGACATCCGCCCCGCCCTCACCGGCCGCATGACCGCGAAGGTGTTCGAACGTCCGAAGGTCGGCGAACGCTGTGCCGTTGTCGGCTGGCGCATCGGCGCCGAGGGCCGCAAGCTTTATTCCGGCACGGCGCTCTACACCGAGTCCGGCCGCCTCTGCGCAATCGGACACTGCACGTGGATCGTGTTGAAGGAATAGCGTGGGGAAATGTCCCCGCTCCTCATCCTTCTGATTGCTGCCGCCGTGGCTTTCGTCCTGCTGCTGAAGTTCGGCCCGGCCCCACGACGGAACGCGACGGACATCATCGTTGCGGGGCTTGTCGCAGTGAACATTGCGGGCGTCCTCGGCCTCGGATGGTTCGTGATCGAGATGCTCATCCATGACGGCGTGATGGTCCTGGAAATGCTGAGCTGTGTCGTTGCGATGTCGCTCCTGGCCGGGACCACCGCCGGCGCTCTCGTGCTCGAGCGTCGCGGCAGGAAGAAGACCGCCGTCATCCTGTCGGGCGTCACGGCCTTGCCGGCGATCTTCGCCTATGGGTTTCTGGTCTATCTCGACGCCAATCCGATCGACTGGCGCTGACGCGGTCAGCGCTCGCGCACGAAGATCACGGCGGCCTCGTCGGCATAGGCCTGGCGCCAACCCGGCAGGCGGGCCAGCAGGCGGTTGGCCGGCTGGTCGGGCGGCATGAAGGTCCAGTCGATGCGGTTGCGCTCGAGCAGCTGCTCCAGCGGCTCGCCGCCGCGCAGGCCGATCGTGTCGGCGTAGCGCCGGATGAAATCGCGGCCGTAGAGCTCACCGCGGCCGTCGATGAAGGTCGGCACGCCGGCATGGATGAGATAGCCGCCGAAAACATAGTGGTTCAGCACGCGGCCACCGATCCCCGCCTGCTTCACATAGGCCATCGCGGTCGAGGGCATGGTCGAAAGCGGTGGCACGATGCCGCCATAGCGCACGAGGCCGAGCGCGATCAGCGCGCAGCAGGCGACCCCCACGACGGCGGCGGCGCGCCCGGCCGGCAGCGCCAGCGCGGCGGCCTGCCCGGAAAGCGAACCGACGTGGCCGGCCGAAGGATCGGGCCGCAGCGCCGGCCACTGACGCGCCAGCAGCGGCGCCAGCGCCAGCGGCGCGAGCATGGCGAGCAGTTCGGCATTGAAGGCGTAGCGCAGATAGAGATGCAGCAGGCCGAGCACGATCAGCAGCCGCAGCAGCGGCAGCTTCAGGCCGCGCGACAGGGCGGCATAGAGGGCGATCAGAAGCACCAGCTCCTGCAGCGGCGCCTTCTGGAAGTCGGGCGACTTCCATTCCGCGATGAAGGCCAGCGTGTCGTCGAGGGCGAAGATCCGCAACGTCACCCAGATCGATTCGGGTCCGTAGGGCGTGATGCAGGCCGCGACGAACGAGGCGATGCCGAACTTGGCCCATCCCGACAACAAGGCCTTGCGCTCGGCGGCATCGCGCGCGCCGACCACCGCCTCGACCGCGAAGGCGACGCCCAGCAGCAGGCCCATGATGAAGCTGCCATGCAGGTTGGCCCACAGCAGCATGACGAGCAGCAGCAGCGGCGCGGGCGCACGGCGCTCCTCGACGGCGCGCACGAGGCCCGCCATCCAGACCAGCATGAACGGAAAGGCGAGCACCGCCGGCCGCGCCAGGAAGTGCGGCAGGGTCATCGCGATGGCGGCCAGCACGAACACCGCGGCCGGCAGGGGCCGCAGATCGCGCAGCAGCAGCCGCAGCATCATCGCGAACGAGACGGCGAGCGCGGCCGCGGCCAGCACGGTGACACCGCCCCAGCCGCCGAGCTTGAAGGCGACCGACATCAGGAGCTGCGACAGCCACTCCTTGGCGATCCACGACTGGCCCGCGAAGGAGAAGGAGAAGGGATCGACCGTCGGCACGGCGCCCTTGGCCAGCATCCAGTTGCCGACGGCGATGTGCCAGTGGGTGTCGGGATCGGCCAGCAACGGCAAGCCGCTGCCGTTGGCGAGGCAGATGAAGAGGAGCAGCCCCAGCACCAGCGGCCAGGACAGCGACCATGCCGAACGCGGTTGCGCGACGCGCGCGGCCTCGTCCTCGGGAAAATCAGGGGAAACCGTGAGGCCGGAAGTGACGGCCATGCAGGGGTGGCTCCGAAATCAGGGGAACAAGCACCCCTAATCAATTGATATACATTACAATTTCTTCAAACACTACTAATAGATTGCGGTGCGCAGGCGACGGCGGGATCGTACCTCCGGCGAATGCGCCAACAGGCCGCCGGAAAGTCGGAGTCATGGCGAATAAACGAAACAAACGCAATAAACGAAACAAATGAAGCGAATGTCGCAGCCCCCGAATTCTGTGTAGTGGTGACCACTGGCGCAACAATGTTGCTCGCCGGTACTTCTGAAAGGCGTGTTTCTGCAGCCTGACAAAGGAAAGAGACGATGCAACCGACGCCCCTCCTCAAGGATCTCGTGCTCGTGGGCGGCGGCCATTCGCATGTCCATGTAGTGAAGAGCTTCGGCATGAAGCCGATGCCGGGGGTGCGGCTCACCCTGATCGGGCGGGACATCGAGACACCCTATTCCGGCATGATCCCGGGCTTCGTGGCCGGCGCCTATACCTTCGACGAGTGCCACATCGACCTCGCACGGCTCTGCACCTGGACCGGCGCACGGCTGATCCATGCCGAGGCGATCGGACTGGATCGCGCGAACCGCCAGGTCCTGCTGAAGGATCGTCCGTCGGTCTCCTATGATCTCGTGTCGCTCGACGTCGGCTCCTCGCCCAGCATGGGCGCGATCGCCGGCGCGGCCGAGCATGCCACGCCGGTGAAACCCATCGCCGAGCTCGGGCGCCGCTGGCTGGGCTTCCTCGAACGGGTGAAGGACTGGCAGGGCGCGCTGCGCATTGCCGTGATCGGCGGCGGCGCGGGCGGTGTCGAGCTGGCGCTGGCCATCGACCATCGATTGCGTACCGTCGCGCGCAACGCCGAGGTCTCCGTCACGCTTGCCACCAAGGGCGAGATCCTGTCGGGACAGGCGGTCGGCGCGCGACGGCGCATGCGCACGATCTTCGCGCGCCGCGGTGTGCGGTTGATCGAGAATGCCGCGACGACGCGCATCGATGCCGATGCGGTCCATCTCGAAACCGGCGAGCGCCTGCCGGTCGACGACGTCTTCGTCGTGACGCAAGCCAGCGCCGCGGCCTGGTTCGCCAGCACCGGCCTGCCACTCGACGAGCGCGGCTTCTTCGCGGTCGAGCCGACCCTGGCCTCGAGCGGCGATCCGCTCGTGTTCGCCGCCGGCGACTGCGCCAGCGTGACCGCCCATCCCCGTCCCAAGGCCGGCGTCTTCGCCGTGCGCCACGGGCCGCCACTCGCCGCCAACCTGCGCCGCGCCTTGCTCGGCCAGACGCCCGTCCCCTTCACGCCGCAAAGGCGCTACCTCTCGATCCTCGGCACCGGCGACGGCAACGCGGTGGCGACACGGGGCGGGTGGGCCTTCGAGGGTCCGTGGGTGTGGCGCTGGAAGGACCATATCGACCGCAAGTGGATGCGCATGTATCGCGAGCCGCCGGCGACGCCGATGAACCCGGCCACACGCGCCACGCCACCCGATCCGGCGCTGGCCGATGCCGAGGCCACACGCCTGCTGGCCGACATCGGCATGCGCTGCGGCGGCTGCGGCGCCAAGGTGGGCGCGGGCGTGCTCGACCGCGTGCTGGCGCGCCTCGGCCCCTCTCCCGGCTCCAGCGCAGCCATCGGCCTCGACGCGCCCGACGATGCGGCGATGATCGAGGTGCCTGCGGGACAGGCGCTGGTGCAGTCGGTCGATTTCTTCCGCACCTTCATCGACGATCCCTTCGTGTTCGGCGAGATCGCGGCCGTGCATGCGCTGGGCGACGTCTGGGCGATGGGCGCGAAGCCGCACAGCGCCCTGGCGCTTGCCGTGGTGCCGGCGGCGGCGGAACGGCTGATGGAGGAAGACCTTTTCCAGATGCTGGCCGGCGCGCGGCGGGTACTCGACGATGCGGGTTGCGCGCTGATCGGCGGCCATTCCGGCGAAGGACCGGAGGCGGCGCTGGGGTTTTCCGTGAATGGCCTCGTCGTTGCGTCGCAGGCGTTACGCAAGGGCGGACTGCGTCCCGGCGACCGGTTGGTGATCACGAAGAAACTCGGGACGGGTGTGATCTTTGCCGCCGCGATGCGCGGCATGGCCAGGGCCGCCTGGATCGAAGCGGCGCTCGCGTCGATGCGCACGCCGTCGGGCCCCGCTGCACAAGCGTTGCTCGATGCGGGTGCACATGCCTGCACCGACGTGACAGGCTTCGGACTTGCGGGCCATCTCGCCGAGATGATTCGCGCGAGCGGCAATGTCGCGGTCGACATAGATCTCGATGCGCTGCCGGCGCTACCGGGGGCGACCGAACTGTTTGCGCAAGGCTTCGCGAGTTCGCTGCAGCCGGAGAATTTGCGCGCGCGTCATCTCATCGACGGCATGGATCACGCCGTATCGCATCCCAAGGTGTCGCTACTGTTCGATCCGCAGACCGCCGGCGGCCTGCTCGCGGCATTGCCTTCCGACGCGCCGATCAGCGACGACATGACTCATGTCGGGACGGTGCGGGCGCGCGAAGAAAACGAGACAAGCATGCGAATCGCGCGCTAGATGCAATGTTATGCGAGGTCCGGCGTCCGCCGTCTCGCATTTTTGCACAGGGAGAACCGAATGGCTGCGAAGAAGAAAGCTGCGAAGAAGA
>CAIYWM010000857.1 GCA_903929895.1 uncultured Alphaproteobacteria bacterium | reverse complement strand
TGCTTACGGTCGCCGCTCGTTAGCGCTAAACTCGCGCCCATGAACCCCGACCAGCTCAAGACCTTCATCGGCAGCTTCTGGGACGACCAGATCCTGCCGTCCCTCACCGAATACATCCGCATCCCCAACAAGTCGCCGTCCTTCGACCCGAAGTGGGAGGAGAACGGCTACATGGAGCAGGCGGTCACGCTGATGACCGACTGGGCGCGGCCGCACGTTGCCGCCATCGCGGGCGCGACGATGGAGGTGGTGCGGCTGCCGGGCCGGACGCCGCTGATCTTCATTGAGATCCCGGGTGACGACAACGACGACACCGTCCTGCTCTACGGCCATCTCGACAAGCAGCCGGAGATGAAGGGCTGGGCCGAGGGCATGGGGCCGTGGATCCCGGTGCGCAAGGACGACAAGCTCTACGGCCGCGGCGGCGCCGACGACGGCTACGCGATCTATGCCTGTTTCGCGGCGCTATTGGCTCTCAAGGAGCAGGGCATCCCGCGCACCCGCTGCGTCATCATGATCGAGGGCTGCGAGGAATCCGGCAGCTACGACCTGCCCTTCTATGTCGATCACCTGCTCGACCGGATCGGCGACCCGTCGCTGGTGGTCTGTCTCGATTCGGGCTGCGGCGACTGGGACCGGATGTGGCTCACCACGTCGCTGCGCGGCATCGCGGCCGGCACGCTGAAGGTGACCGTTCTGAACGAGGGCGTTCACTCGGGCGACGCGTCGGGGATCGTGCCCTCCTCCTTCCGCATCACGCGCGCGCTGCTGACGCGCCTGGAGGACGAGGCGACCGGCGAGATGAAGCTGCCGGAGCTGTTCGTGCAGATCCCGCCGCAGCGCATCGCGCAGGCTTCGGAAGCCGCGCGCGTGCTGGGTGAGGAGGTCTATCGCAAGTTCCCGTTCGCCGGCACGACCAAGCCGATGGTCGAGGATCTCGGCCAGATGGTGCTGAACCGCACCTGGCGGCCGCAGCTCGCGACGGTCGGCATGGCGGGCTATCCCGAGCCGGTCGATGCCGGCAATGTGCTGCTGCCCTACACCGAGGCCAAGATCAGCGTGCGCACTCCGCCGACGCTCGACGCCAGGGAAGCCGTGAAGGCCATGAAGACGGCGCTGGAGTCCGATCCGCCCTATGGCGCGACCGTCGAGTTCGACGCCGGCGAAGGCGGCCAGAGCGGCTGGCACGCGCCGCCGCTGGCGCCGTGGCTGGAGACGGCGGTGAACGACGCCTCGCAGGAAGCGTTCGGGGAGCCCGTCGCCTACATGGGCGAAGGCGGCACGATCCCGTTCATGGGCATGCTGGGCGACAAGTTCCCCAAGACGCAGTTCGTGATCACGGGTGTGCTGGGACCACATTCGAATGCACATGGACCGAACGAGTTCCTGCACATTCCCACGGGCAAGAAGGTGACGGTCGCGACCGCGCTGATGATCGCGGCGCATTACGAGCGGAAGAAGTAGCCTTTCTCCCCGATAACGCAGGCTATCGCGTGTGACTCAAAGGTCCCTCACTGCGTTCGGGATGACAGTATTTTCTGGCAT
>CAIYWM010000856.1 GCA_903929895.1 uncultured Alphaproteobacteria bacterium | reverse complement strand
TCTCCCCCGAGATGACGGCCTTTTTCTTTGCCTGCTTCCGGCGTGCTAGGACGGCGCCCATGGCGCCTCCGCTTCTCGAAGTGCCCCCGCTTCTCGACGTAAAA
Organism: uncultured Alphaproteobacteria bacterium; assembly: GCA_903929895.1. Classification (GTDB taxonomy): domain Bacteria; phylum Pseudomonadota; class Alphaproteobacteria; order Reyranellales; family Reyranellaceae; genus Reyranella. Next base: position 3,181 of record CAIYWM010000856.1, on the reverse strand, counting down.
GACCTGTCCTGCCGCCGCGGCGGCCGGCCGGTGTTCGACCGCCTGTCCTTCGGGCTGGGCGCGGGCGAACTGCTGGCGCTGACGGGCCGCAACGGCAGCGGCAAGACCAGCCTGCTGCGGGCCCTGGCCGGGCTGACGCCGCCCGCGGCCGGCACGGTCGCCTGGCAGGGCGTCGACGTCGCCGAGGATCCCGAGACCTGGCGCGGCCGGCTGGCCTGGCTCGGCCATCTCGAGGGGCTGAAGGGCGACCTCACGGTGGTCGAGAACCTGCTGGTGGCCGAACGGCTGCGCGGCGGCGAGGCGGGCGACCGGCTGGACGGCGCCCTCGTCGCCCTCGATCTCACCGGACTGGCCGCAAGGGAAGTGCGAACCCTGTCGGCGGGTCAGCGTCGCCGCACGGCGCTGGCCCGGGTCGTCCTGTCCCAGGCGCCGCTCTGGCTGCTCGACGAGCCGCTGAATGCGCTCGACGCGCCGGCGCAGGCGGCGTTCCGGACGGCGCTCCAGACCCACCTCGCGGCCGGCGGACTGGCCATCGCCGCGACCCATGCCGAACTGGGCATCGAGGGCGCGCAGCGGCTCGACCTGCGCGGCGGCGGCCTGCGGGACGCGCTATGATGAGCGGCTTCACGACGCTTCTCGCGCGCGACCTGCGCCTGGTGCTGCGGCGGCCGGGCGATGTCGGCGTCGTGCTCGCCTTCTTCGTCGTGGCGACGGTGCTGTTTCCGCTGGGCATCGGCCCGGAGACCAACGTGCTGGCGCGCATCGCCGCCGGCGTCCTGTGGTGCGCCGCGCTGTTCGCGGCACTTCTGTCGCTGGAGCGGCTGTTCGCCGCCGATTACGAGGACGGCACGCTCGACCTGCTGCTGCTGGCGCCGTGGCCGCTCGAGCTGGCCGCGCTCGCCAAATGCCTCGCTCACTGGATCGTGACCGGCCTGCCGCTCAGCCTGCTGGCGCCGGTGCTGGGCGTCGCCTTCGGCCTCGACGGGCAGAGCCTGCTGGCGCTGGGCGCGACCCTGCTGGTCGGCACGCCCACTTTATCGTTGATCGGCGGGCTCGCCGCGGCCCTCACCTTGGGCGCGCGCAAGTCCGGCGCGCTGCTGGCGCTGCTCGCGCTGCCGCTCTGCGTGCCGACGCTGATCTTCGGCGCCGGCGCGATCGAGACGCTGGCGGCGGGCGAAGGCATCGTGACGCATGTCGCAATCCTCGCCGCTCTTGCATTGGTCGCCCTGGCCACGACGCCTTGGGCGATTGCCGCAGCCTTGCGGCAAGCCGGCGAATAGGGAGGATGGGGCCGATGGCCGACCTGCATTTTCTCGCCAATCCTGCGCGGTTCCGCCGCTTCAGCCAGCGCGTGCTGCCGGGTCTCGGCTTCGCCACGGTGCTGATGCTGGCGGTCGGCGCCTACATGGCGTTCTTCGTGGCGCCCGAGGACTACCAGCAGGGCGCCACCGTGCGGATCATGTTCGTGCACGTGCCATCCGCCTGGCTGTCGATGGGCGGCTACGCGATGCTGGCGGCACTCGGCGCTTCGTTGCTGGTGTGGCGCCATCCGCTGGCGGCGCTGATGGCGCGTGCGGCCGCCCCTGTGGGTGCGAGCTTCGCGGCGGTGTGCCTGCTGACCGGCTCGCTGTGGGGCCGGCCGATGTGGGGCACCTACTGGGTGTGGGACGCGCGGCTCACTTCGATGCTGCTGCTGTTCTTCCTCTATCTCGGGCACATCGCCTTGAGCCGCGCCTACGATTCGCCCGAGCGCGGCGATCGCGCGGCGGCGATCCTGGCGCTGATCGGCGTCATCAACCTGCCGATCATCAAATTCTCGGTCGACTGGTGGAACACGCTGCACCAGCCGGCCTCGATCACCCGGCTCGACGCGCCGGCGATCCACAATTCGATCCTGGTGCCGCTGCTCTGGATGGCGGTCTCGCTGCTCTTCCTGTTCGTCTGGCTGGTGCTGCTGCGCACCGAGACCGAGATCGACCGCCGCCGTCTCGAGAATGCCGAGGCCGCGGCATGAGCAGCCACGCGGCCTATATCCTCGGCTCCTATCTTGTCGCCGCGCTCATCCTGGGCGGGCTGGTGATCGCCTCGCTCGGCGCGCGCAAGCGGGTGCGACGCGAGCTGGCGGCGCGCGGACTGGAGAAGCGCCGATGACTCCGAAACGCCGCCGTCTCTGGTTGCTGCTGGGATCGCTGACCACGCTCGGCGTGGCGGCCGCGCTCGTGCTCACGGCGCTGAACGACAACCTCGTCTTCTTCTATTCGCCGACCCAGGTCGCCGAGAAGAGCATCGGCCCCGAGCGCCGCTTCCGGCTGGGCGGCCTGGTCGAGGAGGGCAGCGTCCAGAAGGAAGGGCAGATCGTGCGCTTCACCATCACCGACACCAACAAGACGCTGAAGGTCACCTATCGCGGCATCCTGCCGGACCTGTTCCGCGAGGGTCAGGGCGTGATCGCCGAGGGCTCGATCGGCCCGGACGGCGTGTTCACCGCGCGCGAGATCCTGGCGAAGCATGATGAGAACTACATGCCGCCGGAAGTCGCGAAGGCGCTGAAGGAAAGCGGTCAGTGGAAAGACAAGAAGTGAGCCCCGCCGTCTACGACGCAGGGCGGGCGCCTGTGATGCAAAGGTCCCTCACTTCGTTCGGGATGACAATTTTGTTGAGGTTGGCGCAGTGCGTTAATTCAAAAAATGCTGTCATCCCGAGCGTAGCGAGGGACCTTTCGCTTCCGTTGGAGGCGTCGTGATCCCTGAACTCGGGCATTTTGCGTTGATCCTCGCGCTTGCCGTTGCGCTGGTGCAGGGGACGCTGCCGCTGATTGGCGCATCGCGTAACGACATCAGACTGATGGCCCTCGGCCGCACCGCCGCACTCACGCAGGCCTTCCTCGTGCTGCTGGCGTTCGGCGCACTGACGCAGGCCTATGTCACGTCGGACTTCTCGGTCCTGAACGTCGTCGACAATTCGCATTCGGCCAAGCCGCTGCTCTACAAGATCAGCGGCGTGTGGGGGAACCACGAAGGCTCGATGCTGCTGTGGGCGCTGATCCTCGCGCTGTTCGGCGCCGCCGTCGCGGTCTTCGGCAACAACCTGCCCGACACGCTGCGCAGCCGCGTGCTGGCCATCCAGGCGCTGATCGGCGTCGGGTTCCTGGCCTTCCTGCTCTTCACCTCCAACCCGTTCG
>CAIYWM010000855.1 GCA_903929895.1 uncultured Alphaproteobacteria bacterium | reverse complement strand
GCCTGGATGTCGGCCTTGATCGCGGCCTTCTCGGCGTCGGGCAGAGTCTCGATGCGGGTGAGCAGGTCGCCCAGGCCGTTGTCGGGATCGATGCCGAGCTTCTTGAACGTCTCGCCATGCTTGGCGAACACGTCGGCGAAGAACACGGAAACGCAATGGCCGAACAGGATGGGATCGGAGATCTTCATCATGGTCGTCTTGAGGTGCAGCGAGAACAGGACGCCTTCCTTCTTCGCCACCTCGATCGCCGAAGCGTAGAAGGCGCGCAGCGCCTTGGCGTTCATCACCGAGCAGTCGATGATCTCACCGGCCTTGAGCGGAATCTTGGGCTTCAGCACCGTGGTCGCGCCGTCGGCGGCGACCAGCTCGATGCGGGCGTTTGTCGGCGCCGCGAGGGTCGTCGCGACTTCCGAGCCGTAGAAGTCGTGGGCCGTCATGTGGGCGACGCGCGTCTTCGAGTCCTTGCTCCAGGCGCCCATCTTGTGCGGGTGCTTGCGGGCATACTGCTTCACGGCGCCGGCGGCGCGACGGTCGGAATTGCCCTCGCGCAGCACCGGATTGACGGCGCTGCCCAGCACCTTGCCGTAGCGGGCGCGGATTTCCTTGTCGGCCGGCGTTGCGTCGCTGTCGGGGTAGTTCGGGATGTCGTAGCCCTTGCTCTGCAACTCCTTGATCGCGGCCTTGAGCTGCGGGATCGAGGCGGAGATGTTGGGCAGCTTGATGATGTTGGCTTCCGGCTTCAGCGTCAGCTTGCCGAGCTCGGCCAACTCGTCGGGGATCTTCTGCTCGGGCTTCAGCCTGTCGGGGAAGTTGGCGATGATGCGCCCGGTCAGCGAAATGTCCTTCAGCTTCACCTTCACGCCGGCGGTCGCGACGAAGGCTTCGACGATCGGGAGCAGCGAATAGGTCGCAAGCCCAGGGGCCTCATCGACCTTCGTCCAGACGATTTCGAGATCTGACATACCTGCACCTCCGTGCGCCGCTTTGGGTTCGGCTGGGTTGATAAATTGCTGATTGTGGCCAGTCTTGTTGCACCGCCGAGAGGCAAAGGCAATGTGGGCGGGACGTCTGCCGGCGGCCGCGCCCGACGAACTGGAATCGCCAGAAAACGGCCTCCCTGCGACCTGCGAAAGGATCAGACCTTGTCCAGGCGCTTCTCGAAGCCGGCTGACGCGGGCATCGCCGCAATGGCGGGCAGGACGTCCTTCAACTCGCTCACGAAGGCGACATGGTCGAGATGGCTCGGTTCGGCGAAACCGCCCTCCACGACGCCGCGGAGGAGCGCGGCCAGCGGTTCCCAGTAGCCGCCCTGATCGATGATCACGATCGGCTTGCTGTGGAGGCCGAGGGTTCGCCAGGACAGGACTTCGAAGAACTCTTCCAGGGTGCCGATGCCGCCGGGCAGTACGACGAAGCCATCCGCCCGCTCGAACATCTGCAGCTTGCGCTCATGCATGGTCTCCACGACCACGGTCTCGGTGAGCGCCGGATGGCCGGCTTCGCGCTGCAGGAGAAAGTTGGGAATGATGCCGACCGCACGGCCACCGGCGTCGAGGGTGGCATTGGCGACCAATCCCATCAGCCCGACGCCGCCGCCGCCGTAGACCAGGGTGATGCCCTTGGCAGCCAGCAGCCGCCCCAGGCCGACGGCGGTCTCGCGGGTGGCGGGATCGGTCCCGAAACGGGCGCCGCAGAAGACGCAGAGGGAGGAGGGGGTGATCTCGGGCACGAAAGCTGCTTTTCTGTTACGATCCAGCGCGTTTCCGCGCGGGTGGGACGTGGTATTGTTACGCAAAGGCTGGCTGCGACGCCAATGGGGATGGTGGTCGCACCGTTGGGAGGGCGATGTCACGAACTGTTTTCGGGCTGGTCGCTATGGGCGCGGTGGTGATCGCGATCGCGCTGGGCGTTGCCTGGCGCGGGAAACTGAGCGAGCAGGCCGCCATCGACCAACCGGTCAAACCCGTCATCACCGGAGCGCGCCCTGAGCCGGCGGCCGCAGCCGCGGCACCCGGCGCCGCGACTGCCGCTCTCGCCACCGTACCTGCCGCTCCTGGCGTCGCACCTGCGACACCCGTCGCAACGACTGTCCCGGCGCTCGCGCCTGTGCCTGCTGCCGCCGTCCCGTTGCCATCGTTCGACGTTGCGCGGATCGGTGCGGATGGCCGGGCGGTGATCGCGGGTCGGGCGGCGCCCAGCGCCAGGATCGTGCTGCTGGACGGCGGCAAGGAGATCGCCAAGGGCCAATCCGACGCGCGCGGGGAGTGGGTCATCATCGTCCAGGATCCGCCGCTTGCGGTCGGCCAGCACGAGTTGCGCGTTGTGCAGCATATCGAGGGCAAGGCGCCGCTCACGTCGGAGCAGGCCGTGGTCGCCGTCGTGCCAGAGCCGCCTGCAGCGAATGCACCGGTCCAGCCGCGCGCAGAGACCTTGGTCATGATCTCGCCGCCGGCCGGCGCCGCGACGCTCGTGCAGCCACCGACGGCCGCCGGCCTCCCGAAGGCGGCCGACCTCTCTGTTTCGACGCTGGATTACGATGACGGCGGGTACATCACCGTGTCGGGCCTCGCCGCTCCGGGCACCGTCGTCAGGGCCTATGTGAACGACAGGATGGTCGCCGAAGGCAGGGCGGCCTCCGACGGTCGCTGGCGGCTCAAGCCAGCGGATCCGATCGACCCGGGCAAGTACCTTCTCAGGCTCGACCGCATCGCCACGGACGGCAAGCCGGTCGCGCGTCTCGAAATGCCGTTCGATCGCGTTGTCGTGGCGCCGGTTTCCAGCGCAGACGGCCGGCGGCTGCACATCGTCAAAGGCGACAATCTGTGGAACATCGCCCAGGCGCACTATGGTGCGGGTTGGCGTCACACCGTCATTTTCGCTGCAAACAAGGATCAGGTAAAAAATCCCCATCTGATATATCCGGGGCAGATCCTCAGCCTGCCGCAGGTCAACTAACCTTCGGTCAACAGAGAGCGCGCGACGCAATGCTTGCCAATTTCCTGGTGCCGATCCTCGAGGACGGTTGGCGCTTCATCGCCCTGTTTGCGGCCGCGACCTTCCTGGCCGCGTTGACCGGTGTGGCGTGGCTGTTCTGGCCGATGCTCATCGTGACCCTGTGGTCGATCTACTTCTTCCGCGATCCGCCCCGCGGCGTGCCGCAGGATGACGGGCTGCTGATCGCGCCCGCCGACGGGCTGGTGCAGATGGTCGTGGATGCCGTCCCGCCCCAGGAACTGGGCCTCGGCGACAAGCCGCTGACGCGGGTCTCGATCTTCCTCAGCGTCTTCGATGTCCACATCAACCGCAGCCCCTGCGCCGCCACCGTGGACGTCGTGGCCTACCGGCCCGGCAAGTTCCTGAGCGCCAATGCCGACAAGGCCAGCGAGGACAACGAGCGCACGGCGCTGGCCCTGCGCCGGGCCGACGGACGGGTCATCGGCTGTGTGCAGATCGCGGGATACGTCGCCCGACGCATCGTCTGCTATGTGAAACCGGGGCAGGCGGTCGCCGCCGGGGAACGTTTCGGCCATATCCGCTTTGGGAGTCGTACGGACCTTTACCTGCCGGAAGGCGCGCGTCTTCTGGTCTCTCCGGGGCAGCGCATGATCGGCGGTGAAACGGTCATGGCCGAACTCGACCCCGTGGTGACCGGACCGCGCCTCGCCGTTGAATTCTAGGGAGTCGACATGGACAGCGACCTGCGCTCGCAACGCGGTGGATTGCGCGGCTTTTCCATCAATCGGCTGATTCCGAACATTCTGACGCTTGCTGCGCTGTGTTCGGGCCTGACGGGCATCCGCTTCGCCCTGCAGGGGGAGATGCGGCTGGCGGTGATGGCCAGCATCGTGGCGGCGATCTTCGATGCCCTGGACGGGCGCGTGGCACGCCGCCTCGGCGTCACCAGCCGCTTCGGCGCCGAACTCGATTCCCTCTCGGATTTCCTCTGTTTCGGCGTTGCGCCGGCTCTGGTCCTCTATCTTGCCTCCCTGACTCATGCCGGGGCCCTGGGCTGGGTGGTGACGCTGATGTTCCCGATCTGCTCGGCGCTTCGCCTCGCGCGATTCAACACGGCGCTGGTTTCCGACACGCCCCCACCGGTCTGGACCGGATCCTATTTCACGGGCGTGCCGGCGCCGGCAGGCGCGCTCCTGGCCCTGATGCCGCTCATGCTGAGCTTCGAGATCGAGGCCGCCTGGCCGCGCCATGCCACGGTCGTCGGGGTCGTTCTGGTGGTCGTGGGCGGCCTGATGGTGAGCCGCCTGCCCACCTTCTCCTTCAAGAAGGGCAGAATCCCGCGTCATCTCGTTCTGCCCGCGATGCTGGCCGCGGCTTTGGTTATGGGCGTGCTTGCGAGCGCGCCCTGGATTGCGCTGTCCCTGATCGGCTTTGGCTATATGTGCCTGATCCCGTTCAGCGTGATGGCGCATCGCCGCCAGACCTTGCAGGACCGCAAGGCTGCCGAGGCTGCGGCCGTCGTGCCGCTGCGTTCCGTCGACGCTGGGACGCGGCCGAACGACTGATCGGCCACGGCGCCGATGTTCGACCCCCTGTTGCGGCGCTGGATCGGTCCGCCGCTCGATCGTGCCGGCGCCTGGCTTGCGGGGCGCGGCGTCACGGCGAACGCCGTCAGCGTTACCGGCCTTGCGGTCGGATTGGCCGCCGTCCCGCTTCTGGCGTTCGGCCACTACGGTGCGGCGCTCCTGATGATCCTGCTCAACCGGCTGCTGGATGGGCTCGATGGCGCGGTCGCCCGGCAGGGGCGGCCGACGGCCCTAGGGGGCTATCTCGACATCGTTTGCGATATGGCCTTCTACGCGGCCGTTCCCCTGGGGTTCGCGCTTGCGCGGCCGGAGAATGCCGTCTGGGCGGCGGTACTCCTGGCTTCCTTCGTCTGCACCTGCGCCTCGTTCCTGGGCCGCGCCGTGCTGGCTGCCGGCCGAGGGGAGCGCGATCCGGGAACGAGAGGGCGCAAATCCTTCTTCCATGCTGCAGGCCTGATGGAAGGCACCGAGACGATCCTGGCCTTCATTCTTTTCTGTCTTCTTCCGGGCATTTTCCCGTGGCTGGCGGGGGGCGTGGCCGCCCTGTGCTTCTGGACGGCGGCAGCCCGTGTGTTCGAGACCTTCCTCGCCGATTCAAATTCTTGATTTTCGGATTTCGAGGGCGTTTCGATCCTGTCGGGCAGGCTGCCGTTGACCATCAAAAAATCCTATTGAAATCATAATGTTATAAATGATGACACAATATGGACGGAATTCGTTGACCTAACAAATTACATTAAGTACCTTTGCTAAGTTGATTCGGCGTGGGGCCGGAAAGTTGAAGCTGGAGACTTAGGCATGCTTTCGATCTTCCGTCGCTTGATGAAGAACACCCAGGGCGCCACGGCGGTCGAGTACACGCTGATCACCTCTCTGATCGCGGTTGCTGCCATCGCCTCCATTCGCTCGGTCACCGACAAGGTGAGCCACGTGCTCGGGACCTCGATTCTGAACTGACGCGCCGCAGAAGGTCTTGCCCGACCTGGCAACACTTTCGCAGACGGTCTGCCTGATCGCCTTGGCCGGCCTGCTGATCGCAGCGGCCTGGCAGGATTTGCGAACTCTTCACATTGGAAATGGGCTGTCGATTGCGATCGCAGCCCTCTTCGTCGGCTGGGCCGTGATTGGCCTGATCGCCGGCTCCTACACGCTTCAGGCCTTCGGCCTGTCGATTGCCTGCGGAGCGAGCTTGTTTGCTGTCGGCATGGCGGTCTTTGCCGCCGGGATTCTGGGCGGCGGCGACGTCAAGTTTCTGGCTGCGGTCGGCCTGTTCGCCGGCCCGGCCGGGATACTCGACCTTTTGCTCGTGACGGCATTGGCCGGCGGTTTGTTGGGCATCGCTGTCCTGGCCGGAGCGCCCATCGGGCCCGTTTCGACCCGGGGCGAGGCGGCGCTGCAGAGAAGACTGCCCTACGGTCCCGCCATCGCGGTGGGCGGTCTTTGGGTTGCATCGAGGCTGGCTGTCGGCTGAGATTGTCCGACGAACAGGGAGAGCCAATGCCTTCGCCGATCGCAAAGACAATCATCGCTGCCTTGGCGGCAGCGGGTCTGGCAACCGCCGCGACCGCCCAGACCGCGCCGACGCCGGCGCCGCGCAGCCGTGTCGAGGTTCCGACAACCCCCGGCGTGCCCGAGTTTCGCGATCCCAAGACGGGCCAGATCTGGACGCCGGAGAATGTCGGGCACGGGCCGATCGGCAAGCCGACGCCGGCCGATCTCGCCTTCGATCCGCTGGCACAGGCCGAACGGATCAAAGGGGTTGTGGTGCAGCGTCCCGGCTTTACGCCGCTGGGATGGTCCGCGCCGAGCGCGGGGCCGGGCGTGCCTCTCGTGACGATGGACAATGCGAGCCTGCGGGCTGTTCCTGCGAAGCGCTGGCAGGTCGTGCTTTACGTGAACAACAACAGCGCGGGCACCCTGGCGCCGATGATCGACTGCCGATTCACCAACGCCGGCAAACTGGTCGAAGAGACCCGCGTCCTGGTGCCCGGCGTCGGTGCCGGCGTGCGAGGTGGCATCACGATCTACGGACCCAGGACCGACCTGTTCGTCGATCGCGCCGACTGCCGCATCGTCTCGCCTTGATCGCCTAGCCCTGCACCGAATAGCCGCCATCGACCGTGATGGCGGCGCCGGTGACATAGTCAGACGCGGATGCCGACAGGAAGACCGCGATGCCGGCGAAGTCGTCCGGCGTGCCCCAGCGTCCGGCCGGCGTTCGCTTCAGCACCGAATCGTGCAGCGCCGGGACGTCGCGTCGCGCGCGCTGGGTGAGCGCGGTGTCGATCCATCCGGGCAGGATCGCGTTAACCTGGATATTGTCCTTGGCCCAGGCGGTGGCCATCGCCTTGGTCATCTGCACGATGCCGCCCTTGCTCGCGGCATAGGCTGTCGTGAAGGAAGCGCCGAAGATCGACATCATCGAGCCGATGTTGATTATCTTGCCGCGACCGGTCTTCATCATCGCCGGGTAGGCGGCCTGGCTGCACAGGAAGGCGCTGGTCAGGTTGCTGTCCAGCACCTGGTGCCATTCGGCCGACGTGTACTCCTGCGGCTGCTTGCGGATGTTGATGCCGGCGTTGTTCACCAGGATGTCGATCCGGCCGTGGACCTCGACCGCGTTGGCGATGAGCGCGCGGCACGACTCTTCCTGCAGCACATCGACAATGATGGAGCTGGCTTTCGCGCCAGTCGCCTGCAGTTCCTTGACTGCGGCCTCGTTCTTGGCGGCGTCGCGTCCCGCGACGACGACGGTAGCGCCGGCGCGCGCCATGCCGAGGCCCATGCCGAGACCGATGCCGCCATTGCCGCCGGTGACGACGGCCACTCGGCCGGAAAGATCAAAAAGTTCCATCGCCATCTCCCGTTCCTCTGACTGCACCTATAGCGAACCGCGGGAACCCGAAACAGAGGCCGACCGTTTGTTAATGCAGTGGCGTCAGCCGAGCGAATTCAGGCGGAAGCATTTGCGCAGCACGAGTTCGCGGCATGTCGGCCGGGCTGACCGGCAGGTCGCGGACAAGGGTGGCGGCGATCGCGAGATCGCCGCCATTTCTTACAGAGGGCATGGGGAGCGGGGCGAACCAACTGTCAGGCAGGTGCTACTACAGCACGCGCGTGCCGAGATGCTGCGCCGCCCTCGTGAGGGTTACCGGGAACCAACGCGCAATAGAGTCGGCAAATCCTACTTCTTCGGCGGCTCTTCCGGTGCGTCGCCCTTCCTGTTCGCGGCGGCGTCCTTGTCGATGAGGTTGAGCAGATCGTCGGGCAGGGGCTCGCTCGCGATCTCGTCATACATCGCGTGAAGCTGCTTGTGCAGCCACATGTCGAACGGCCG